>CAKARM010000177.1:0-4903 GCA_916720585.1 uncultured Neisseria sp. | reverse complement strand
CGATTTCGGTCATTTCCAAATGCGGGGAAACGGGATGCGCGACGCGTTTGAGTTTGCCCTGCTGTTCGAGCATGGCGATGAAGTCGCGTAGGTCTTTGTATTTCATGTTGATCCTTAGTTGAGGTCGTCTGAAAACCGGACTTTGGATTTCAGACGACCTGAATCATAGATTGCAATATAGCTTCGGGGCATTCGCTGTTTTCGGCAAAAAACCAATATTTACCATATGGATTGTGAATACTGAACTTCCAGCCCTTGTAGCAGAAATCTATCCACGTTTCGCCTGTTATTTCATCATAAACGAAGGCGGTAAGGATTCCGCCTAAGCGGACAATTTGCCGCAACAGGCTCGACGGCGGGCAGATTTGCGGTAGTTGCAGGAACAGGCGGGAGCCGTCGGACATGGTTTCGTTCAATAGAGGGCGGTTTGCCATTTGGTCCTTAATAGTCTGCACCGAATGCCGCCTCTATCCTTGCCTGCGCTTCGGCATATTCTATGCCGTGATAAAAGTCGCGTACCAGCGGATGTTCGCTGCCTTGATGCAGTTGCAGCAGGGGACGCCGGTTGTCGGACTGGGTAACGACATTGCAGTGCAGGCCGAAGGTGTCGGATTCGTAAGGGGGCAGCCAGTTGCATATCCTGCCGAAATAAACGACGTTTTCCGGATTGTCGTGAAAGTCGCTTTGATAGTCGTTAAAACTCTTTTCACTGACGGATACCCACACGCCGTATTCCAGCGTTTCCTCATGCCCGATAATCGGAATAAGCAGCACCGCGCGGATAAAGCGGTCGGTTTGGTCGGGATAGCGGATGATGCAGAAATCAGAATCGCATTCCGCTTGATAAGCAATGCGTTCTTCTTCACTGAGTTGATTATAGGGATCGGGAGTGGCAAAGCAGAGCGCCGGCATGTCTTCATGTTTTTTGCCGCAGGAAGTGCAAGTGTACATGATGGATTCCTTTTGAGTTTTAGGTGGGACCGGTTTTCAGACGACGTGTAAGTGTGATGCGGGCGTTTGTGAGAAACGCTTTTTAACCGTTCAAATAAGGCAGATCCAAAGCTTCGCCATAGCTTTCGTCCAAAATTTTGTTGATGCGTGCAGCAAATTCGACAGCAGGCATATCGACGGTTTCGGGGTCGTCAGGCGTGGGGAAAATGGCAATGTAGCTGCCAATGTCCATTAGGTAGGGAATGCCGTCTTCTAAAAATTCTTCAAGCTCCAATTCGAAGATGCAAAGGTTTTCATCTCCTGCCTGTGCCAAGGATAGGCGGGCAAATTCCAAATCCGACCAGATAGCCAGCGAGGTATGGCCGTCATCATCGCCCCAAAATGACCAGTCTCCATCTTCGTCTGCCATTACATAAAGACATTCTGAATCGGCAATATCTTTAATGGCGTGTTCAAAACGTTTTTGCGCGGATAGTCGCAAAATAGACTGAATGGCTTGTGGTGGATATCCCATAATCGGTTTCCTTTTATAACTGGTTTGAAGTTCGGGTCGTCTGAAAAACAGGGCGCAGCCTATATTGCACTAGTGGTTTTTCGGCTGTGGTTTTCAATGCCTTCTGCCACGGTGGCTAAGAAATCCAGATATTTCGGGTCTTCATCCAGCCACGCTTCGTCGTCCAAACCCATGTAGGCGCGCATCAACTCGTCAGCAGCGCGTTCCATATTGCCCAGTTCAAACTGCGCCTGTCCTAAACGCAAATGCAAAAACGGGTTGCCGATTGCGTCCGGGCAATACATGGCGTGGCTTAAATGCTCGTGCGCGGCGGTAAAATCGCCGCTCAAGAAATCCGCATCGCCGATGGCTGCCAGAATCCATGTTGCCGCTTCCCAGTCGGTTTTCGGTTCGGGCAACAAATCCCATGCCTGCCAATAGAGGTCGAGTGCTTCGGCGTATTGCCCGTCTTCCGCCAACGTGTCGCCTTGTTCGCAAAGCCGGCAAATGGTGTCGTAGGTTTGGTCGTTTAATTCGCTCATGGCTTATGTCCAATCGTAAGTAAATAGAACAAGTCTGCTGATCGGCTCGTACAGCATGACAATATTGTCTGCACCATGGGAATAGGAATAGCCGCAAGCTGAGGCGATATGGTAAAAACGATTGCCATTGTGGGTAATGGTGACGTTCCCGTCTTCGTCTTGCGTCATTTTGTAAGCAGACGGGATGTCGTCTGAGGTTGACCAGTTGCTGCTTTCAATGCGTTCTCCACCCAAGCTGTTCAGAAATAATCCGTCATACTTGCTGAAATAGGGCTCTCCGTTGTAATCCCCTGTTTTTTCCTGAAATGCTTTTTTCTGTTCGGCATAGTTTTTCAGGTTTTCGGCAAAATATTTTTCCAAATACGGATCGGTCAGCAAATGTTTGTTGACCGGACTGCGGAGAAAATAACGCTCGTCACCCAAAAATTCGTAACGGTTGTCTTCGTTCAAGCGGAATGAAAGCCAGTTAATTCCGATAAATTCATTATGGGCGAACTGCGTCAGCTCGCCGATTAAGCCGTCGCCCGGTTCCTGCGGATTGATCAAATGCAGCGTTATGCCTTTCCATTCGGGATTGATTTCCACTAAGTCGATACTGATACAAGGCAGAAAATGTTCTTTCAACCATGGCTGTTTGTCGGAAAACACGGTTTCAGCTTCGGGAAATGCATGTAGGTTTTCATTTAGTTCGTTAATGATTTCGCGATAATTCATGTTGTAGTCTTTATTGATGAGGGTGGGTTTATGTTGATGATAGATAAAGTTTCAATCTGAAGTCCAGGTCGTCTGAAAAACGGATTTTGGATTTCAGACGACCTGAATCATAGACAGTTTATATGCAGCTGCCCAAGGCTTTTAGTTCTTTTTTAATCACTTGCTTTTGCTCATTGGTTTGGATGGTCAAAGATAAGAAATAAGCATCGCAAGGGCTGAATTTGGACCAATGTTTTTTTACGGGGAAATGGCCTTCGGGCAGGTTGGAACTGTAATAATGGTCAGGTTCTTGAAACGCCAGTTTTAATCCGTATTTGTTTTGCCAGTCGCGCAGTTGCGCTTCAGTTGCGCCGATTGGAAGGCTGTCCAAGCGCTGCTGCCACATTTGTTGGCTGCGCGCCAATCCTTGGCGGTCGTAATCAATGCTAGAGCCGCAGGCGGTAAGTGAAAGGCCGGTGATGAGCAATAATAGAGATGAGGTAAGGCGCACCATTTATGAATGTCCTTAGATGATGGTTTGAGGCGATTGGCTTTCAGACGACCTTTTATGTTTTCGATTCATTCTGAGTCAGGGTCAATATTATTATCAAGAAAACGGTCTTTGTCAGCCATAAATATATTTTCTCATTTAAAATATGCATATTGACCAACCGTTAAGGAAACAATATGGAAATGCCTTCTATTCGGCTTTTTGAAGATTACTGCATGATTTTTTAACCCTGTTTGGCAGCATAATGTAAAAAGGTCGTCTGAAAACCCAAATCCGTTTTCAGACGACCTTACAAGTGATACGAGGTGTCTATATAGCCACCTCCTTTAATCAGAAACTTTTAAAAACACAATTTCGGGAAACAATATGAACAAATTGAATGGACAACACGCCGTAGAAAACGCCATATCCTCCGGCATGGGCTGCTTTATGAAGGGCACCTTGGTGGAAACGGAAGAAGGCTGGACGCCGATAGACGGACTGAAGGTGGGCGATTTGGTGATGTCTCGCCCTGAAAACGGCATCGGCGAGGCCGTTCCCAAGCGGGTGGTGAATACCTTCCGTTATGAGGACAAGGAAGTAGTGATGCTGAAGTTTTCCCAATTCCCCGAAAGGAACGGGGGAGGGGGGACTCTGGTCGCTACCCCGAACCACCCGTTCTGCGTGTACGGCGTGGTTACCAACCTGATTCTTGAGCATCCTAAATTCGGTAAACTCGGCGCCTATTGGAAGGGCTGCGATTACGACGACGGCGAATACGTGTTTGCCGGGGATGAAGGCAGGGCAAGATACGAAGCCCTGTGGGCATTTAAGCACACGCCCTACGAAATGCGGCTGTACGAACAACCGGTGTGGAAGCGCGCCGACCAGCTCGAGCGCGGCGACATGGTGTTGGGTGTTCGTGGTTATTATGTAGTAGAGGATTACCGCCCGCTGTATGCCTACCGCGATACCGATCAGGCTTGGATACAGCCGACCAATCTGGCCTACGGCTGGAAAGAGTCGAATTTAGGCAACACCTATGAAATGGTGCTGGGTGAAGAATCGCGGCATCGCCCGACATTGGATTGGGCGGACGTGCCGAATGATGAGAACCTGCTGTATGTGGATGAGGACGGACAACGGCATTACCGCCGCTACCGCACCACGGTCTACAACATCGAGGTCGAGGATTACCATACCTACTGTGTCGATTATCCGGGCATCCTGGTACACAACTAGAATTGCGGCGCAGCCGGGTGGACAGCCCGGTAATCCGCGACGGCGGGCAACCGTAACGCCGCTGTTTGCAACAAAGGTCGTCTGAAATTTTCAGACGACCTTTTTGCTTTTCAAACCAACAGCGTCAAATATCCAATTCCGCCGTATCGCCTTCTCGTTCCATCCATGCGCGGCGGGCGGCGGCTTCGCCTTTGCCCATCAGTTTGACGAAGATGTCGCGTGTTTCGGCATCCGCGCCTTCGGGGATTTGTACCTGCAACAGGCGGCGGGTGTCGGGGTGCATGGTGGTGTCTTTGAGCTGGTCGGGGTTCATCTCGCCCAAGCCTTTGAAACGGCTGATGGAATAGGCGGTTTCTTTGACGCCTTCTTTTTGCAGCCGTTCTAAAATACTGTCGAGTTCGTTTTGGTCGAGGGCGTAGAATTTGCGGGCGGGTTTGCTTTTGCCTTGTGCGTTGACATCGACGCGGAACAGCGGCGGCTGGGCGACGTAGA
>CAKARM010000176.1:0-4931 GCA_916720585.1 uncultured Neisseria sp. | reverse complement strand
TTACCTCGCCTTGCCGTACTATCTGTACTGTCTGCGGCTTCGTTGCCTTGTCCTGGTTTAAAGTTAATCCACTATATGTTGAATGACAGAATAAGCGGCAATGGCTTCGAAAGAGAACTGATGAAATAGTAATATTTAGCTGTTAGACGCTGGCTTAGTATCAAAATATCTATAAGGGTAAGAAGAGAATAAATTATCATGTATCGAATTTACCGTATCTTCAAATTGTTTTTGGCTGATTTCGTCTATTATGCCATTATTTAAATCAAGATATCTCTCTAACTCACGGTATAAAAGGGATAATTGTAGAAATTCTAAAAAATTTATTCTCAAACTCATGAAATTATCTATTTGATAATCCCCTGAATCATGATCATAAAAGAAGATTGAGCCATCCAGTTTATTTATGAACCAACCATCTCCTTGTCCTGAATAGCCAATCATCCAGAATACCTTACTACATTCAGAATAATTATTTTCTAAATATCTATTTTCATTTAAGGAATCTTCATATCCATATATGATTACATCAGGAGTAATTTCCATACCTTTAAATCGAACCAAAAATGATAAATATGACCCGTTTAAGTTAGGCAATTTCCCTAAATTAGTGACAATATTCGCCCGAATTTCAAAATTACTAAAAATGTCTCTATCTGTTTTTAGGCTAAACATAAATATTTCTTCTTTACCTAATTGTTATTGAAATAAATTATAGGGATACATATTAACCAATCGACCTTTTACCGTTTACCAAATTTTATTGCTGGATTTCAAATATCGGTTGTCGTCAAAAGTATTAATCCATTGCGGTCTCAGTGCGATAAAAATGGCGGTAGTGATGCCGCTGAGAAAGGCTTCCGCCCAGGCGATCAGGATGAAAATAGGAAAGGCGGTGGTCCAAAGTACGGAGGTTGGGAAGGCATGGCTGATATCCAAAACGCTGACCAGTACCAGTCCGGTCAGCATCATGCCTACGGCGGACGCAATGAAGCCGTTGACAAAAATGAAGATAAAAATATTCGCGGGAAGACGGTTGACCAAGCGGCAAGAGAGCTGATTAACAATGAGCGGCGGTAAGAGCAAGGCGAGGGCGTTGACGGGATAGGCGTATCCGTCGCCACCGTTGAACAATAAAAGATAAGGAAGAAGCAAAACCGAACCCAGCCATAATGCGGCGGGTGCGCCAATCATTAAGGCAACCAAATTCATGGCAAGCAGGTGGTAGCTCATTTGCGCGAGCTGCCCTTCGTCAGTCATTGCATTCAGGCACCATGCGGTCGTCAGTATCAGGGCGGAGAGGATGAAGGCGGAATGGTGCTTCTGCATGGATCGCCATGCCGGACGCGCGCAAGCGAGAAGCAGAATGGACAACAGCAGCCAAGCGACGATTAAAATCGAACTGGAAAACCATGCGGCTTGAAAATTCATACGAAACCAGACCGAGGGTAAATATTCAGACGACCTGCATTATACCCCGCAGGCGAAATTCGCTGCGGACTTGTTTTGTTTAGTGCTGAAACACGCTAAAATAACGACCTTTGCCGTTTATTTCAAGGGAAACAGCGAATGTTTTGGACAGTGCTGATTATCATTTTATTGTGTGCCATTTGCGGCGTATTTTGGCTGCACAGAAAACAAGAACGTGAGTGGCAGCACGAATTGGCGCGCTTAGAGCGCGGCATGCAAGAGGGCAAATATATTCCTAACGGTCAGGATGCTGATTCTCCACATCAATTTTCAGAAGATGCCAAAGCGGCATACGGAAAAACCATCGCACGCCTGCGCCTGATGGCGGCACGTTACACTCCGCAGCAGGAGCAATTATCCGAGCAACCGGCAAACACTGAACACGAAGCATCTGAGACCGATAAGGAAGACATAACGGGTTTCTTCGAAAGCCAAGAAGCAAAACACGAATATCATCAAGATGCCGATATTGAAAGGTCGTCTGAGAATCCGTCGGCAGAACAAGTCCCCCAAGCCGAGCCGCCTCAACAACACGCAGCCGAAAGGAAAGATACGCCGTATATCGTTCCTTTTGTCGAAACCGAAGAGCCTGAATATATTCCCCGTATCGTTAAAGACGAAGGCTTTGAAGAAATCACTTTGGAAGAGGCAACCCGTTCGCTCAATGAAGCGGCGTTACAGGAATGGGAAGAGCAACAGACCGTCAACCATCCTGCAGGCGACCGGAATAACGATGACGGGGAAATCCAACTCATCCGCGCATCGGTAACACCGATGAAAGGTTTGCAGATTATCGATTTCAACGATCCCGTACTGCGCCGAACCCGCGAGCGCGTCATGGCGGGCGTCAATGGCATCCAAATCCCCAAAGCCAGTGCGCCACATATCGAAACCGTGCAAACCGCATTGCGCACGGCCGAGCGCGAAGCCATTTTGCCTGTCGTTGACAATCTGGATAGCCGTGCAGAGATTGATGTGACGGACATTCGGAACACATTGGCTCGAAGTACGGCAGCACGCCAGCGCCTTGCCGCCGCTGTTGCGCCTGTGCGCGATTTCCAGCCGCAAATCATTCAAAACGACGAAATTTTGGCAAACCTGATTCCTGCAAGCCGCCGACGGACGGTCCGCCATGCTGAAGCGGCGGCGGAAAAACTGGCGCGCAAGCAGCAATCTGCTGCCGCGCAAGTGAAATTGTCGGAAGAAGCCGATCTGCGACCTGAGCAAACGGTTGAGCGTTCCATTACACGCAAACCGCTATTCCCGCCTAAAACGCTTCGAACCGAACCTGTTGCTCCGTCAAAAGAAAAAGCAGTCTATATTTCAAGACAGCCCGCCCCTACCGCAACCGTAGTCGAGCCGCCCGAAGTACCGACCGTTACCCCGACGCCAATCGATATCCCGACGCCGCCGAGCTTTACGCCGCCACCTGTTGCGCCGGAAATCGTCGATCCTCCGGTAGCGCGCCCCGCTTGGGAAATCCCTGCTTTCCATTCTGAAGTCAATGCGCATGTCAGCGATAATCCTGTCCGCTCGATTCATGATTACTTAATCAGTGAATCCGAAACGGAGGATGAAGTCGCAGGCGGAAATGTACGGAGAAATACTGAAACTGAATCCGCCCATACGGAAGATACGGAAATTTCTGCTTTTGAACATCATCAGCCGATACATCATGCCGATCTTGCGACAGGTTATGCTGCCGATGATGCTGATGCAGATTCAGAAGAAGAGACCGGGGCGTTTTACAAGTTTTCAGACGACCTGAAGTACCCACTGCCAACCACAGACTTGCTCCTACCGCCCCAATTCGACCCGGCTGCCACGCAAACCGAAGAAGAATTGTTAAACAACAGCATCACCATCGAAGAAAAGCTGGCGGAATTTAAGGTTAAAGTCAAAGTCGTGGACTCTTATTCCGGTCCGGTGATTACGCGTTACGAAATCGAACCTGATGTCGGCGTGCGCGGCAATTCGGTTATAAACCTTGAAAAAGACCTTGCCCGTTCGCTCGGTGTTGCCTCTATTCGCGTCGTCGAAACCATACCCGGCAAAACCTGCATGGGCTTGGAGCTGCCGAACCCGAAACGCCAAATGATACGCCTGAGCGAAATCTTCAATTCGCCCGCGTTTGCCGAATCCAAATCCAAGCTGACACTCGCGCTCGGTCAGGACATTACCGGTCAGCCCGTCGTTACCGACTTGGGCAAAGCACCGCATTTGCTGGTTGCCGGTACGACCGGTTCGGGTAAATCGGTCGGCGTTAATGCCATGATTTTATCTATGCTCTTCAAAGCGACACCTGAAGACGTGCGCATGATTATGATTGACCCGAAAATGCTGGAATTGAGCATTTACGAAGGCATTCCGCACCTGCTCGCGCCCGTTGTTACCGATATGAAGCTGGCGGCCAACGCGCTCAACTGGTGCGTCAACGAAATGGAAAAACGCTATCGTTTGATGAGTCATGTAGGCGTGCGCAACCTTGCGGGCTTCAATCAAAAAATCATGGAAGCTGCCGCACAAGGCATGAAAATTGCCAACCCGTTCAGCCTGACGCCCGACGATCCCGAACCTTTGGAAAAACTGCCGTTTATCGTAGTCGTGGTTGACGAGTTTGCCGATTTGATGATGACCGCAGGCAAGAAAATCGAAGAACTGATTGCCCGCCTTGCCCAAAAAGCCCGCGCAGCAGGTATCCATTTGATTCTTGCCACGCAACGCCCCAGCGTCGATGTCATCACAGGTCTGATTAAAGCCAACATCCCGACACGCATCGCTTTCCAAGTGTCCAGCAAAATCGACAGCCGCACGATTCTCGATCAAATGGGCGCGGAAAACCTGCTCGGACAAGGCGATATGCTGTTCCTGCCGCCCGGTACAGGCTATCCGCAACGTGTCCACGGTGCATTCGCTTCAGACGACGAAGTACACCGCGTAGTCGAATATTTGAAACAATTCGGCGAACCCGATTACATCGACGATATTCTGATGAGCGGCACAACCGACGATCTGCCTGGCATTAACCGTAGCAGCGATAGCGAAGTTGACCCGATGTATGACGAAGCCGTCTCCGTCGTTCTGAAAACGCGCAAAGCCAGCATCTCGGGCATCCAACGCCAATTACGCATCGGCTACAACCGCGCCGCCCGCCTGATTGACCAAATGGAAGCAGACGGCATCGTTTCGCCTGCCGAAACCAACGGCAACCGTACCGTTTTGGCACAAAGCAGCGAACATTTGGACTAAAGCCACACCAGAGCAGGGAAAAAGCCGATTGCCGTTGCAGTTTCCCCTGATTTTGGTACAATACCGCCATTCATTCTTACACAGACAAGCCGCCGAGATTTAGGCGGCTTGTATTTTTATTTTCATTTTGCGGATTATAGTGGATTAACTTTAAACCGGTACGGCGTTGCCTCGCCTTGTCGTACTATCTGTACTGTCTGCGGCTTCGTCGC
>CAKARM010000175.1:0-4951 GCA_916720585.1 uncultured Neisseria sp. | reverse complement strand
GTCCATACTGAATACTATGAAACGTCGTCTGAAAAATGGCGGTAGCGGTAAAACACAGACTGCAAAGGCAGCGCAAGCCGATTCTTTATTGCGTCTGCTGGTGGCGTTTATCTTGATTGTGGTTTTGTTTGCCGCATTGGTGGCGCGGTTTGTCTATTTGCAAGTGTTCCGGCATGACGATTTTTCCGGGCAGGCATCCAGCAACCGCATCACATTAATTCCGACTCCGCCCGTCCGCGGCGAAATCGTAGATGTCAACGGCGTACCGTTGGCAAAAAACTATCCTGTATTTTCGTTGGAAGTCATCCCCAGCCGCATTGAGGGTAAGATGGAGGATGTTATCGAAGCCCTGCGGAAGTATGTCGATATTACGCCTACTGATTTGAAGCGTTTCCACAAATATCGCGAAAGCTACCGCAAATTTGAAAACATCCCGCTCAAGCTGCGCCTGACAGATGAAGAAGCGGCAAAATTGTCCGTGCATCTTAATGAATTTAAAGGCGTAGAAGTCAATTCGCGCACTTTCCGCGAGTATCCTTATGGCAAGCTGACCTCACACTTTTTAGGCTACATCGGCCGCATCAGCGACAAAGATCAGGAAATTTTGGAAGAAGAGGGCTTGACTGCACTCTATCGCGGCAGCACGCACATCGGCAAATCGGGGCTGGAAAAATATTACGAACCGCAGCTTCATGGCGCGCCCGGCTATCAAGAAGTGGAAAAAGACGCTTACGGCAATATTGTGCGCGTCTTGAAAAACGTACCCTCACGCATGGGACAAACTTTGCGCTTGGGCATGGACATCCGCATGCAACAAGAGGCGGATAAAATATTGGGAGACAGGCGCGGGGCAATTGTCGCCATCAATCCGCAAGACGGTACGGTATTGGCTTTCGTTTCCAAACCTTCTTTCGATCCCAACCTCTTTATCGACGGCATCGACAGCGAAACTTGGAAAGCCTTGAATGATGACTGGAAAAAACCGTTGGTCAACCGTGTAACGCAAGGTTTGTACCCACCGGGCTCGACGTTTAAGCCGTTTATGGGCATGGCTTTGCTGGAAAGCGGCAAAATTACCCAAACGACGGTCGTGCCTGCACCCGGTGCATGGAGCATTCCCGGCAGCCGCCACGTTTTCCGTGATTCCGTACGCAGCGGACACGGCTCGGCGAATTTGAGCAAGGCGATACAGGTGTCGTCTGATACCTTTTTCTACCGCTTGGGCTACGAAATGGGCATAGACAAAGCATCGCCGTATTTAGCGCAATTCGGTTTCGGCAAAAAAACCGGCATCGACCTGCCCAGCGAATATACGGGCGTTTTGCCTAGCCGCGAATGGAAGGCGAAACGCTTTGCCAAATCGTCCGATCCTACCGCCAAAGAATGGCGCGCAGGCGAGATGGTCTCGGTCAGCATCGGGCAGGGTTACAACGCTTACACCCCGCTGCAAATGGCACACGCCACCGCTTCGCTCGCCAATAACGGCGTGGTTTATCAACCGCATTTGGTGAAAGAATTGTTGGATTTCGACAAACGCAAAATCACGCGTATCAATCCCAATCCTGAATACAAAATCCCGTTCAAACAAGATAACTTCGAATACGTCAAACAGGCGATGGAGAAAGTCTTGAAACCGGGCGGTACGGCACACCGCATCGGCGGCGGTTTGGCTTACAGTATGGGCGGCAAAACGGGCACAGCGCAGGTTGTGCAAATCAAGCAGGGCGGTCGTTACAACGCCGCAGCTTTGCGCGAGCAACACCGCGACCATGCGTGGTTTATTTCGTTCGCCCCCTTGGAGAAGCCTGAAATCGCCATTGCCGTAATTCTGGAAAACGGCGGCTGGGGTGCCTACGCCGCACCGCTTGCCCGCAGCCTGACCGATTTTTATATGCTCAATGTCAAGCCGCAGCAATTTTCAGACGACCCCGACGCAGGCGGAATGCCCGAACCGCAACAACACCGCACACAACCCCAACCGCCGACCATATTCCAAAAAGCCTACGGTCTGAAACAGGAGGAAGCAAATCATGAATGAAACGGTTGGAATGTGGGCGAAAATTAAGCGCACCGTATCTGCTCCGATAGACCCGTGGCTGTTTTTCCCCATGCTCGCCATCTACATCATGAGCCTGTTTTTGCTCTATTCGGCGGACGGGCAGGATTTCGGCCAGCTTGAACATAAAACCCTGCATACGGTTGTCGGCTTCGCCCTGTTGTGGTTTGTCGCCTCGTTCAAGCCGCGTGATGCCGCAAAGGTTGCGCTGCCGATGTACCTGATTGGCGTGTTGCTGCTTGTCGCCGTCGAAGTTGCGGGCGTGACCGTTAATGGCTCTACACGCTGGCTAGAGCTGGGTTTCACGCGCATCCAGCCTTCCGAAATCATGAAAATCGTCCTGCCCATGACCGTTGCTTGGTACTTCCAGCGGCACGAAGGTCGTCTGAAATGGTTCCACTACGCCATCGCCATGCTTTTAATTCTCATCCCCGTTGCGCTGATTTTGAAACAGCCTGACTTGGGCACGGCGGTTTTGATTATGGCATCGGGTATTTTCATCGTCTTTTTCGCAGGTCTGCCGTGGAAAGTCATCTTTGCCGCCATCATTGCCTTTGTTGCTGCATTGCCGCTTTTATGGAACTACGGGATGCACGACTATCAGAAAACCCGCGTCCTGACGCTGTTTGACCCGACGCAGGACCCTTTGGGCGCAGGCTACCACATCATTCAGTCCATGATTGCCATCGGTTCCGGCGGCGTTTGGGGGAAAGGCTGGCTCAACGGCACGCAAACGCATTTGGATTACATTCCCGAGTCCACGACCGACTTCATTTTTGCCGTGTATGGCGAAGAATTCGGTTTGATCGGCAACATCTTGCTGCTGTTGGTTTACCTCGTTATCCTGACGCGCGGACTGCTGATTGCCGCCAAAGCCCAATCGCTTTACAGCCGCACGCTTGCCGGCGCATTGACCATGACCTTTTTCTGCTACGCCTTTGTGAACATGGGCATGGTAAGCGGCATTTTGCCCGTTGTCGGCGTCCCCCTGCCGTTGGTCAGCTACGGCGGCACTGCAACACTCTCCATCATGACCGTACTTGCACTGCTGATGGGTATTTCCAGCGAACACAAAACTAAACGCCGCTACGAATTCAACGACAAAGCGGACGTAAACGTCTCTACAAAAAACCAATAAGGGAATAAAAAATGGAATTAGGTGTAGAAATCGGCAAACTTTTGGTTGCCTTTCTTGTACTGATCAACCCGTTCAGTGCGCTTTCGATTTATCTCGATTTGACGCAGGATCACAGCACCAAAGAAAAACGCCGCATCGCCCGCACCGCCGCGCTCGCCGTCTTCATCGTCATTGCCGTCTTCACCTTGATGGGCGGGATGTTGTTGAAAATATTGGGCATCAGCGTCGGTTCCTTCCAAGTCGGCGGCGGTATTTTGGTATTGCTTATCGCCATCTCCATGATGAACGGCAACGATAACCCCGCCAAACAAAATATCGGTGGAGACAAGGAAGAGGGCGTTGTACCACACATCCAGAAAAACGCCAAAGCCATCGCCGTTGTTCCCGTCGCTATTCCCATCACCATCGGTCCGGGCGGTATCTCTACCGTCATCATCTACGCCTCAGCCGCCAAAAATTACAGCGATATTGCTTTGATCCTTACCGCAGGCTTCCTCGTCAGCCTGATTTGCTACGCTATCCTCATCGTCGCCGGGCGAATCAGCAAAAAACTGGGCACGACAGGACTGACCATCCTCAACCGCATCATGGGCATGATGCTTGCCGCCGTCTCCGTAGAAATCATCGTCGCGGGATTGAAATCCATTTTCCCGCAACTGGCAGGCTAGTTCATCGGGTTGTATAGAAGGCAAACTGTCCATCTTTATTAAGGAAAAAGGTCGTCTGAAACTAAGTTTCAGACGACCTTTAGTCTATAGCGCAAATATCTATCCAGAATACAATTGTCAAAGCTATGTCACTATTTATTGAGGGATTTGCTTTCATACGACCTCGGCAACAACAAAGAAGCAATCGCGCCTGCAATTGCAGCCATTATTCCAACTCCGGTGTACATTTGCCAATCCAATGTCGTTGAACGCTGATATATCAGCATCAATATCCCTTCAGATGACGCAATCGTAATTACCACACCTGCCGCTGAAAGCAATGCAAACAACAGCGTTCCTGCTATACTGCGCCGCAAGCACAAACGTTTCGCGACAAGGGTGCATAGCAGCATGGCGGGCAGTGCATGGGCAGCGAAAATCAAAACACTGCTCAATATCTCTAAAACGGACGGATTCCCTTTATCTAAAACATACATGTAAAGCAATAATAAAAACAAGAGTGTTTGTACGCCAAATGCAACCAGCAGCATAGTGGCAGATTTCCAATATGCTTTAATTTTAGGCTGATTCATCATATTCCTTTTTTAATATAGTCATAGTGCAATGTGATTAATTTATCGATTCTAGTTTGAATCTGCTTATCCGCCAATATCGCACATGGGTAAATTTGTTCCGCTTGTTAGAGGTCGTCTGAAAATTTGGTTTCCATCAATAGAAATGGGAAATTCAGTTTATTTCTTGAATAAGAAGCTAAAAAATTTTGCCCTGAGTTTTCAAAAGCGTTACACTCCATGCGGCATCGAGAGTAGGGTGGTAATCTTACGATTTTATGGGCTGCCAAAATTGTTCAAGTATTTGAATGATTTCACCCTTTGAGGCAAATAACATCGATGCCAACTTATCTAACCATGCCGCTGCCGTCATTGCGCCGGCAGTCAGGCAGTCAGCGTCATTGCGCCGCTGTAAACACGAAAGAACACACTATGACCGTATCTCCCGTCGCCTTGCGCCGTAAGACCGAGCGCAAGCCGCATCCGACCGCGCGCTATTGGAAAAAATGCGATGTCGAAGCCCTGTTCGGACTTCCCT
>CAKARM010000174.1:0-4951 GCA_916720585.1 uncultured Neisseria sp. | reverse complement strand
TACTGTCTGCGGCTTCGTCGCCTTGTCCTGATTTAAATTTAATCCACTATATTGTTTAGTCTTTGTCGTAATCGATGTGTTTGTTGTGTATGCTTTTTTTGCTTTTTTGCAGTTGCAGGCTGGCTGCATCGCCCAGGCGCAGGGCGAGTCCGATGGCGAGGATGTCGATGACGGCGAGTTGCAGCAGGCGGGACACCATGGGGGTATAGAGTTCGGCGTTTTCCTGCGTGGCGATGCTCAATACGCAGTCGGCAAGCTGTGCCAGCGGAGAGTCGTTGCGGGTCAGGGCGATGACGGACGCGCCGTTTTCTTTGGCGATGCTGACGGCGTCTAAAAGCTCGATGGACGAGCCGGTGTTGGAAATGGCGACGACGACGTCTTGGTCGGACAGGACGGAGGCTGCCATCAGTTGGGTGTGGGTATCGACGTAGGCGACGGTGGAAATGCCGAAGCGGAAGAATTTGTGTTGCGCGTCTTGGGCGACGATGCCGGAGTTGCCGACGCCGTAAAACTCGACACGGCGCGCGTGCATCAGGGTGGCGATGGCGTTTTCCAGTTCGGACTCTTTCAGGAAGCGGCGTTCGCCCAAAATGGAGGCGGCGGCGTTGCCCAATACTTTTTCGACAACGATGCTCATGTCGTCGTCGGCGTTGAGCTCTTCATGGACGTAGGGCATACCTTCGTGGCCTATGCTGGCGGACAGGGCGAGTTTGAACTCGGGCAGTCCTTTGTAGCCCAGGCTGCGGCAAAAACGGATGACGGTCGGCTGGCTGACGGATGCGCGCTCGGCGATTTCGGCGACGGCGGCATGGACAAACCATTTGGGTTCCGCCAAGGCGCATTCGGCGACTTTGCGTTCCGCGCCCGACAGGTTTGACAGTGATTCGCTGATTTTGCTTAACATAAATATGCCCTTCGGTGTGTGCCGCCCCGCGGCGGGGCGGCTTGTGTGATTAAACGTTTTTCAAGTGGTTGTCGAGTGCCGCCGCTGCGCCGGTGATGCCCGGAAATTCGCTTAAGACGACATAGACGGGAATCGCGGCGAGATAGGCTTCGAAACGGCCTTTGTTTTCAAAGCGGCTGCGGAAAGGTGAGGTTTTAAAATATTCCAAAACGCGGGGGATGATGCCGCCGCACAAATATACGCCGCCGCGCGCGCCCAGCGTCAGGGCGAGGTTGGAGGCAACCGTGCCGAGCATGGCGCAGAAGATGTCCAAAGTCTGACGGCAGAGCGGGGACGTGCCGCTTAAGGCTTTTTCGGTGATTTCGGACGGTTTGAGGCGGTAGTTTTTCAGTTTGTCGCGTTTGGCGAGTGCTTCGTAAATCAGGCTCAAACCTGCGCCGCTGAGGAAGCGTTCGGCGGAGACATGGCCGTATTTGTTTTTCGCATACTGCCAAATCAAAACTTCCATGTCGTCAAACGGCGGGAAACTGGAATGGCCGCCTTCGCCGGCAAGCGCGACCCAGCCTGCGGGGCTGTGCACCAGTCCGCTCACGCCCAAACCGGTTCCCGGCCCGATGACGGCTTTGGGGGCAAATTCGATGGGTTTATGCCCGCCTACCTGCATCAGGTCTTTGCTTGAAGTCTGCGTTACCGCCAATGCCTGCGCAGTAAAGTCGTTCAAGAGGATGAGGGTGTCCAGCCACAGTGCCTGACGGGTGGTTTCGATGGAAAACGCCCAGTGGTGGTTGGTCATTTGCACCCAGTCGCCCAAAATCGGGTTGGCGATGGCGAATGCGGCGTGCCGGACTCCGGCTCCGCCTGCCTGTTCCAAATAGGCTTTGGCGGCATCGACGATGGTGTCGTATTCTTTGCACGGCAAGACTTGGGCTTTTTCAATCTGCTGCGGGGCGGTTTCGAGCGCGAAGCGGGCGTTGGTGCCGCCGATGTCGGCAACCAGGCGCGGATAGTTTTTGCCGACGGGTTGTTGAATATCAGTTTGAGTAGAAGACATGGCAGTTTACTCCTTGATGGTTCAATACCAGGCTGGTCGGATATTCCAAATCGGCGCGCGCGGCGGCTTTGTCGAACGCGGCTTTTTTCTCCGCACCCTGAATCGCCAAAAAGACGTTTTCCGTTTTGGCGATGGCGCCCAAGGTCATGCTGACGCGCTCGTGCGGCGCGGTAACGGGCGTGGTGTGGATGAGGGTCGGATCGTCTGATTCGTTGATGGCTGCCTTCAGCTGCGGCGCTTGCGGAAAAAGGGAGGCGGTATGTCCGTCGCCGCCCATGCCCAAAATCAGTACGTCAGGTTGTTTGTAATGTTTCAGCGCGTAGGCAACGACGCTGTCGGGTTGTAATTCAGTTTCAGATTTACCCGCTTCGACAACGGGAATCCAGGTCGCTGCGGCGGCTTTGTTTTGCAGCAGGTATTCGTGCGCCAGGGCGGTATTGCTGTCGGCGTGGGTCGTCGGCACGATCCGCTCGTCAACCAAAGTGATGCCGACTTTTTGCCAGTCCAAATCTTTTTGCGACAAGGCTTGGAAGAAGGGAATCGGCGAGCGGCCGCCGGAAACTGCCAACACTGCGCTGCCTTTGTTATCCAGCGCGTTTTGCAGCGCGGCGGCGACTGCGTCTGCCAAAGCCTCTGAAGCGGCTGCTGCGTTTTCGTATTCATGCCAAACGAACATAAAAGTGTCCTTTCTCTGTTTTCAGACGACCCTTTTGTTAAGAAGGGGGTAGGAGGTCGTCTGAAAGGCAGTGTTTGTGAGCGGGAAAGTAAGTGAGAGCCTGTGTTGTCGATGGCGGCGCGAATGTCGGCGGAAACGCCTAATCTGCCGCCTTATGGTTTTCAGACGACCTTTTTGAACCGTGAACGTTTCAAACAAAGGTCGTCTGAAAAGGCTTTACTGGTCTTCGTGCCACTTGTGTCCGTCGCGCGCCAACAGTTCGCGGGCGGCTTCCGGACCCCATGAATGCGCGTCGTAGCCGTGCGGCGGGGTGGTGTTGCTTGCCCAGTTTTCCAGAATCGGCATCACATATTCCCAAGCGGCTTCGAGTTCGTCGCGGCGGTTGAAGAGGGCGAGCTTGCCGTTGATGACGTCCAGCAGCAGGCGTTCGTAAGCTTCGGCGCGGCGGCCTTCGAGAACTTTTTCCAAGTCGGCTGCCAGCGGCACGATTTCGACTTTGTTGCCTGCGCCCGGCGCTTTCATCTGCGTATAGAGGCGTACGGATTCGGTCGGCTGCAATTCGATAACCAAACGGTTTGGCGCGGCTTGGCTGTTTTCAAAAATATGGTTTTGCAGCGGACGGAAGTTCAATACGATTTCCGCCACTTTGCCCGCCATACGTTTGCCGGTGCGCAGATAGAAGGGAACGCCTTTCCAACGGTCGTTTTCGATTTCGGCTTTGATGGCGACGTAGGTTTCGGTGAAGCTGTCTTGCGGAACGTTGATTTCTTGAAGATAGCCGTTCATGCCTTTGGCGGCGGTGTATTGTCCGCGCACGACGTTTTCGTTGACAGATTCGATGGTCAGCGGTTTCAACGACTTGATGACTTTGACTTTTTCATCACGTACCGCGTCGGCATCCAAGCTGGCGGGCGCTTCCATCGCAGTCATGCACAGCATTTGCATCAGGTGGTTTTGCACCATGTCGCGCAGCGCGCCGGTAATGTCGTAGAACTCGCCACGTTCTTCCACACCGAGCTGTTCGGCGATGGTCAGTTGTACGCTTTCGATGTATTTGTTGTTCCACAACGGCTCGAACATCACGTTGGCAAAACGCAGCGCCAGCAGGTTTTGCAGGCTTTCTTTGCCTAAGTAGTGGTCGATGCGGTAGATTTGGCTCTCTTTGAAGTAGCGGGCGACATCGGTATTGATTTGTTGGGAAGAGGCGAGGTCGGTACCCAGCGGTTTTTCCAAAACGACGCGCGCGTTGTCGGCGTTCAGTCCGACTTTGGCAAGGTTTTCGCAGGCTTGCGCGAAGAATTTCGGCGCGGTGGAAAGATAGATGATGACGTTGTCGGTCTCTTTGCGGGCTTTGACTTTTTCGCCCAAAGCGGCAAAATCGGCTTCTTGGGTAACGTCGACTTTCAGATATTCGATGCGTTTGACGAACGATGCCCAAGCGTCGTCTGAAAAGTTTTGTTTGACATGGATTTTGGAGTTGGTTTCCACTTTTGCCAAAAAGCCCGCCGTATCCAAATCGCTGCGGCTGACACCTAAAATACGCCCCTGAGGATTGAGCAACCCTGCAACGTGCGCCTGATACAGACAAGGCAGCAGCTTACGCATTGCCAAATCGCCGGTCGCGCCGAACAACACCAAATCAAAATTTGTTTGTGTACTCATCGTTTTATCTCTCGTTGAGGAAGGCCTTGTGCCGGCGCCGCCGGATGCCGTGAAAGACGGGCGGTTTCGGCAGAAAAGCAATGGAAACCAATCGCCTGCATCAAAATTTCAAAACAGGCGGGCTAATGAGTAGTAATACTACACATGGCTACACATTTTGTCTATTCTCATTTTTACAAATTATTTGACTTAGTTTAAAAGTTTGATGAGTTTGGTCTGGTAGATTTTCACAAATGACGCATATCACGATTTAAATCAAATTTCTTACATTTAGCAGATTATTTTGTAACTAAATTACAAGTTTTGTATTATAATAGCCTGCATAGATAGAGTGAGGCTTTCAGACGACCCCTTGCATGGTTTGAAAGGTCGTCTGAAACGCTGAACGCCCCACACCCAATACAAAAAATCAGAAACGCGCAAACAAAAATCCCATACCACCCCTTCCGACAGGAGACCGAACATGAATCCCACTCCTATCCACCCCAAGCTCGCCGAAATCACCGAGCGCATCATCGAGCGCAGCCGTCCGACCCGCGAAAAATATCTGGCGAAAATCCGCAGCGCCAAACAAATGGGACGGCTGGAACGCAACCAGCTCGGTTGCAGCAACTTGGCGCACGGCTACGCCTCCATGCCCAAAAGCATCAAAATCGAA
>CAKARM010000173.1:0-4952 GCA_916720585.1 uncultured Neisseria sp. | reverse complement strand
GCCAAACTGTCCGGCGACCAAGAATAAGGTTGCAGACATGACGAAGTCTGAATTAATGGTTCGTTTGGCAGAAGTTTTTGCCGAGAAAAACGGTAACCAATTGCTGGCAAAAGACGTCGAATACAGCGTAAAGGTTTTGGTTGATACCATGACCCGCTCGCTGGCTCGCGGTCAGCGTATTGAAATCCGTGGTTTCGGCAGCTTCGATTTGAACCATCGCCCGGCCCGTATCGGCCGCAACCCCAAAACCGGCGAACGTGTGGAAGTGCCTGAAAAACACGTCCCTCACTTCAAGCCCGGTAAGGAATTGCGTGAACGTGTGGACTTGGCTTTACAAGAAAATGCCAACTAAACCTGAGTAAACGAACGCCGCAGAAATGCGGCGTTTTTGTTGTCTGAAAATATGGTTCTCTATTGTTTTCGTAATTTGGGTGGAATTTGTAATGGAAAATTCATAGGGTCGTCTGAAATCATCTATAATACGTTTCTTTTAATGATTGCCCGTTGATAAAACGTATAGTGGATTAACTTTAAATCAGGACAAGGCGACGAAGCCGCAGACAGTACAGATAGTACGGAACCGATTCACTTGGTGCTTCAGCACCTTAGAGAATCGTTCTCTTTGAGCTAAGGCGAGGCAACGTCGTACTGGTTTAAAGTTAATCCACTATAATTGTCAAACCCAAAAACATAATAAAGGTCAGATATGAGTGATAGAGGTCAACTGTTTGTCGCCCCTCCGTTTGAAAACCACAGCCCGCTGACTTGGTATCAGGCTGCAGCCGAACAACCGAATTTCATCCGCGATGAAGCACAGGCGCGGGCGATTGAATATTTGGATCGTTTGTGGACGGAACTGATGATGTTCAAACGCAAACGCAATCGTTTCCTAGGACGCAGCCTGCGCTCTCCCCAAGTGCCGAAAGGTCTGTATTTTTATGGCGGCGTGGGTCGCGGCAAAAGTTTCTTGATGGACGCTTTTTTCGGCTGCTTGCCATACCGCCGCAAACGCCGTGTCCACTTTCATGCTTTTATGGCGGAAATCCATAAGCGTTTGAAAGACTTGAAAAGTGAAGCCAATCCTTTAAAAGCAGTTGCTGCTGAGATTGCCAAAGAGACCCGCGTATTGTGTTTTGACGAATTCCACGTCAGCGACATTGCGGATGCGATGATTCTGGGTCGCCTGCTGGAAAACTTGTTGAGCGAAGGCGTGGTTTTGGTGGCAACTTCCAACTACGCCCCGTCCGAGCTTTATCCCCAAGGTCAAAACAGAAGCAGTTTTCTGCCGACCATCGCGCTGATTGAATCCAGCCTGACCGTCTTAAATGTTGACGGGGGGGAAGACTACCGCCTGCGCACTTTACGTCCTGCCGAGATTTTCTTCGTTCCCAACAGTGAAGAAAACGAGCAAAAATTGGCTGATTTGTTTAAAGAAATGGCGGGAATTTCCGAACTGAACCCCGGTATCAGCGTAATACACGGACGTGAAATTCCGCACAAAGCCCACTCCGACCGCGCCATTTGGTTCGATTTCCGCGCTTTATGCTTTGGTCCGCGTTCGCAAGCCGATTACCTCTATTTGGCCGAACATTATGAAATGGTGTTCGTATCAGGATTGGAACGTCTGACGCCGCAGGAAAAAGCCGAAGCGCGCCGTCTTACTTGGCTGATTGACGTATTGTACGATTTCCGAGTAAAACTCTGTGCCACCAGCGCGGTAGGCGTAAACGATATTTATGTCGAAGGCGATTTCGCCGAAGAATTTACCCGTACCGCCAGCCGTATGGTGGAAATGCAATCGGAAGTTTATTTGGAGCAACCGCATCTGACGTTGAAAAAATAAGATTCAGGAGAAGAAAAAAGAGCGGCTTTTCCCAAAGTATACTGAAATTTGATAAAATAGCAGTTCATTTTCCCCACCCTCAGACTATTGTACAATGCAATAAAAACAAGGACATAATATGGCTATTGAGCGCACGATCTCCATCGTTAAACCCGATGCTGTAGGTAAAAATGTAATCGGCAAAATTTACAGCCGTTTTGAAGAAAACGGACTGCGTATTGTCGCAGCCAAAATGAAGCATCTCAGCGTACGCGAAGCCCAAGAGTTTTATGCTGTCCATAAAGAGCGTCCTTTTTACGACAGTTTGGTTGCCTTTATGACCAGCGGTCCTGTCATGATTCAGGTGTTGGAAGGTGAAAATGCCGTTGCAAAAAACCGTGAACTGATGGGTGCAACCAACCCTGCGGAAGCCGCTCCCGGTACGATACGTGCCGATTTTGCCGAATCTCTCAGCGTGAACGCCGTACATGGTTCTGACAGTCTGGAAAACGCAGCAATCGAGATTGCCTACTTCTTCAGCCAAAGCGAAATCTGCCCGCGTTAACGATAGATGCCGTTCGAACGTCCGACCGGTTCGGACGTTTGGACGGTTTTGTCGATATTGTTTGTCTCAATCTGTTTTCAGACGACCTTTCTCAAATGGGGGTCGTCTGAAAATATGATAGAAGGAGCTTGGAAATAAAAGCTGTTTGCTCAACAAAATTCAGGATATGTTCAAACCCACTATGTAACGCCCTAATCCGCCAGATTCGCAAGATTTATCAAGACAGCCTTTATTAAAAGCTTTACCAAGAAATAAACCACATGAAAACCAATCTGCTGAATTACGATTTAAACGGACTGACCCATCATTTTGCCGAGATGGGCGAAAAACCGTTCCGCGCCAAACAAGTGATGCGCTGGATTCACCAAGCCGGTGCGCAAAGTTTCGATGAAATGACCGATTTGGCAAAATCCCTGCGCCTGAAACTCAACGAACAGGCAAGCGTGGATGTGCCCAAACTGATGATGGCGCAAGAATCCACCGACGGTACGCGCAAATGGCTGTTGGATGTAGGAACGGGCAACGGCGTGGAAACGGTGTTTATTCCCGAAGCAGAACGCGGTACGTTATGTATTTCCTCGCAAGTCGGCTGCGCATTGGAATGTACCTTCTGTTCTACCGGCCGCCAAGGTTTTAACCGTAATCTGACCACTGCCGAAATCATTGGGCAACTGTGGTGGGCAAATAAAGCAATGGGCGTTACGCCGAAAAACGAACGCGTGATTTCCAATGTAGTCATGATGGGCATGGGCGAACCAATGGCGAACTTTGATAATGTCGTTACTGCGCTGAGCATTATGCTGGACGATCATGGCTACGGCCTCAGCCGCCGCCGCGTTACCGTTTCTACATCGGGTATGGTGCCGCAAATGGACAGGCTGCGCGATGCGATGCCTGTTGCGCTGGCAGTATCCCTTCATGCCTCCAACGACGAAGTACGCGATCAAATCGTTCCGCTGAATAAAAAATATCCGTTGAAAGAGTTGATGGCGGCATGTCAACGTTATTTGGTCAAAGCACCAAGAGATTTCATTACTTTTGAATACGTTATGTTGGACGGAATCAATGATAAAGCGCAACATGCGCGCGAACTGATTGAGCTGGTAAAAGACGTACCGTGCAAATTCAATCTGATTCCGTTCAATCCTTTCCCCAATTCCGGCTACGAACGATCTACCAATGAAAATATCCGCGTTTTCCGCGATATTTTGCAGCAGGCAGGATTCGTGGTAACCGTCCGCAAAACGCGTGGCGACGATATTGACGCAGCTTGCGGTCAATTGGCAGGACAAGTACAAGATAAAACACGCCGCCAACAAAAATGGCAGCAGATTTTGGTTGAACAACAGAGCTGATTATGAAACTGAACATTTGGCAACCCATTATTTTAACTTTGGTTTTGGGCGCATGCGCCGGCCCGAAAGGTCCAAGTAGAGCGGAACGTGCGACACAGGTCGCCAATATCAAAACCCAGTTGGCTATCGAATACATGCGCGGGGGCGATTACCGTCAAGCAACGGTAAGTATTGAAGAGGCATTGAAAGCGGACAGCAGCAATGAAGATGCATGGCTGGTTCGCGCGCAAATCTATCAATATCTCAAAGTGCGCGAAAAGGCGCAGGAAAGCTTCCAAAAAGCCCTATCTTTGAAACCTGACAATGCGGAAATCAACAATAACTACGGCTGGTTCTTGTGCAGCGAGATGAATAATCCTGCCCAGTCCATCAGTTATTTTGACAAAGCCCTGGCCGATCCGACTTATCCTTCTCCGTTTATCGCCAACCTCAACAAGGGCATTTGCAGCGCGAAGATGGGTCAATATTCGCTGGCAGAAGCTTATCTCGAACGCTCTTTGGCTGCGCAACCCCAATTCCCGCCTGCGTTTAAAGAATTGGCAAGAACCAAAATGCTGGCAGGCAATTTAAACGAAGCGGACTATTATTTCCGTCAATACCAAAGCAAAGTCGATGTCTTGCAGGCAGATGATTTGCTGCTGGGTTGGAAATTGGCGACCGCTTTGGGCAATAGCCAGGCAGCCTACGAATACGAAGCCCAGTTAAGGGCAAACTTCCCCTACTCGGAACAATTACAGGCAGTAACCACAGGTAAGTAACTACATGGAAAATCAAAAGAAAAACGAATACGACATTCAAGCTGCCAAATCATTGGGTGATGAGCTGGGACAACTCAGACACAAATCAGGTTGGGATATTGACGAAGTAGCACGACGGTTGAAACTGTCTGCCGAACAAATTGAAGCACTTGAAAAAGGAGACTATTCTTTCTTTTCAGGATTGGTCTTCGTTATGGGCTATCTGCGTTCTTATGCCCGCCTGTTGAAAATCGACGAAGCAACCATTACAGGTCGTCTGAAAGCCATTTCCGCGCCGGAAGAAGACCATGTCTATCTGGTTGATCGCAAAAAAAATGTCGGCTTGAACTATCAAGATGGTGAAAAAGTCGGTTTTCCCAAATGGGTTTTGGGCATGGCGGCGCTCATCCTGCTTGGCGGCGGTATTTATGTTTGGCAAAGCAAGTCCAATCATGAAAACGAACAACAAGTCG
>CAKARM010000172.1:0-4959 GCA_916720585.1 uncultured Neisseria sp. | reverse complement strand
AATGTTTCGGAAAACCCGTATGAAAATGCGGAAGACAAACCGAAGAAAAAACCGCTGCGCCGCGTCAGCCTGAGCAACCGCATCGAGAAACGCGAAGGCCGCAAGGAAGAGAAAAACCGTTTTAAAAAGAAAACCAAAGTCAGCGTGAAGAAACAGTACAGCAAATAAATCTGATGGAACAAGGGGCGTGCCGCGAGGCTTGCCCCTTTTAGATTGCAGTCGGGACGAGTAGGGCGGTTGGAGGTGAATCCTCTTAAAGATTTTAGCTAAGGTATTGTAATAAAAATATTTTATCTGATAATAAGGTCGTCTGAAAATCCAAATCTACCAACCTGCTCCCTATGGTAAAAATCGTTTGTATTAAAATGATTTGTATAATACATCCGGGTAAAAAATCGTTGGAAAGCCCGTCGTTTGATAGAGGTTTGCATATTCTTACGGAAAAATAGTTGGTAATTTTTCTCGTTCGGGTCTACAATCCGACTCATGTTCGTTTTCAAAACGATTTCAAAATCATAATAATGGAGCTTATGAATATGACAGCTAAAGGACAAATGTTACAAGATCCTTTTTTGAATGCGTTGCGTAAAGAGCACGTTCCGGTTTCGATTTATTTGGTCAACGGTATCAAACTGCAAGGCCAAGTCGAGTCGTTTGACCAATACGTTGTTCTGCTGCGTAATACTTCCGTTACCCAAATGGTTTATAAACACGCGATTTCAACTATCGTTCCTGCCCGTGCCGTGAGCCTGCAACACGAGAACAAACTCCAAGCCGCTGCGGCTGCCCCGGTTCAAGTTGAGACCGTGCAACAACCTGCCGAATAATGTATGTAACGCATTAATCGATTCTGATACCTTACCGCTTGGCCGGTAAGGTATTTTTATTTTCAGACGACCTTTAATTTTATGCAGCTCGAAAACATCCTCCCTTTTGCACATACGCTTCTCAAACAAGCCTTAAAACCCGATGCCCGCGCTTTGGACGGTACGGCGGGAAACGGCAACGATACGCTGATGCTGGCGCGTTCGATCGGCAGCGGCGGGAAAGTGTGGGCGTTTGACGTTCAAGAGCAGGCATTGGCAAACACCCGAATGCGCTTGGAAGAAGCGGGCATGGCGGATAGGGCGGAATTGATATTGGACGGACATGAAAATCTTGCCGCCCATATCCGCGAACCGCTGGACGCGGCGGTATTCAATTTCGGCTGGCTGCCCGGCGGCGATAAAAGCTGTACGACAAAAGCGGCAACCAGTATCCGCGCGTTGGCATCCGCCTTATCGCTGCTGAAAACGGGCGGGCTGGTAGTTGCCGTCCTATATCCGGGGCATGAGACGGGGCTGCATGAAGCGCAGGCAATCGAAGATTGGGCGCAGCGGTTGCCGCAGGATGAATTTGCCGTTTTGCGTTATGGTTTTATCAACCGCCGCAACCGCCCGCCGTATTTGTTGGCGTTTGAAAAGTTACGTCAAGAATGAATGTTTGGGGTAGAATAGGCGCTTCTTTCAAAAACAATAACGTGCGACCGCTATGCAATATCTGTTTGTAAAATACAGCCATCAGATTTTCGTCACCATCACCATTTTGGTGTTCAATATCCGCTTCTTCCTGCTTTGGCGGCATCCTGACAAACCTTTGGCGGGCATCTGGAAAGCCCTTCCCCACCTCAACGACACCATGCTGCTCTTTACCGGCTTGTGGCTGATGAAGATTACCCACTTTTCGCCCTTCAACGCGCCCTGGCTCGGCAGCAAAATCCTGCTGCTGCTGGTTTACATCGGCTTGGGCATGGTCATGATGCGCGCCCGTCCGCGTTCGCCGAAGTTTTATACCGTTTATGTTTTGGCAATGGCTTGTGTCGGCTGCATTGTCTATCTTGCCAAAACCAAAACGCTGCCGTTTTAAATAGGTCGTCTGAACATGCCGCAAACCCATTTTGCCGTCATCGCCTTGGGTAGCAACCTTGCCGAACCCGCCCGCCAAGTCCGTGCCGCCTTGTCCGTGCTGGAGGAGCATCCGCAGATTCAAATCGAAAAAACTTCCTCGCTGTATGTAACCGCGCCGGTCGGCTACGACGATCAGCCTGATTTCGTCAACGCCGTTTGTTCCGTCCGCACTTCATTGGACGGCGTTTCGCTACTTGCCGTGTTGAACCGCATCGAGGCGGATTTCGGGCGGGAACGCACATTCCGAAACGCCCCGCGCACATTGGACTTGGACATCATCGATTTTGACGGCATTTCCAGCAGTGACCCGCATCTGACCCTACCGCATCCGCGCGCGCACGAACGCAGCTTTGTGATGAAGCCGCTGGCTGAAATCCTGCCCGATTTTGTTTTGGGCGGACACGGACGGGCGGCGGATTTGGCGGCTGCTTTGGGCGAGGAAGGAATACGCCTGTTGGCAGCCGTTTGAAGCAAGACGGTGAAATAAAAACGCCTGTTTGTTTCAATCGCGTGTCAAAGTTTTTATTTGAAGCTAGCTCGGTTCAAAAGGTCGTCTGAAAAGGAAAATGGCTTGGCAGTTTCCTTTTTCAGACGACCTTTCAAGAAGGACGGCGGCAGGTTTGGGCAAACTCCGTCGGTCTGATAAAATGCCACCTTTCCAATAATATCAAAACAAAATCATCCATCAAACCATGAACTACCGTTATATTGTCGTCGAAGGCTCCATCGGCAGCGGGAAAAACGCCTTGAGCCGCCGCCTTGCAGAACATTTCAGCGCGCTGTCGCTGGCGGAAAACCCCGAACACAACCCCTTCCTCATGAAGTTTTACGCCAACGCCTCCCATCACGGCTTGGCAACCGAGCTTTTTTTCCTGATGCGCCGCGCCGAAAGCGTGGACATCATCAAAAACGAATACGCACAAGGCGGCATGGTGGTCGCCGATTTCCTGTTGGAAAAAGACCGGATTTTCACGCCGGTCGTGTTGAATGAAGACGAGCAGCAGCTCTTCGCCGATTTGAAACAAAAAATCCTGCCGCAGTATCCCGCGCCCGATTTGGTGATTTACCTGCAAACCGCCGTGGACGGCAACCGCAAACGCCTGCAAAAACGCGGCGACGGCATCATCAATCTTTTCCCCGAAGGCTATTTGGGGCGGATACACGAGGGATACAGCCAGTTTTTCCACCTTTATCAAAATTCCCCGTTGCTGACCGTCAATGCTGACGAGTTGGACTTGCAAGGCAATGACGAACATTTCCAACTGTTGCTCAATGCGCTGAACGATTTGCAGGGAACGCGCAATTATCTGAATTTGAGCGAACGCTGACGCAGTTTGCAAGATTGAGGTGAAACGCCGAAGCGGCTATGTTGGGGATTCATTTTATTCCTTGCCCGCTACTACGTTTCCGTCTTAGGTCGTCTGAAAGGAGACATCATGAACCAATACCGATTCACTTTGCCCTCAAGCAGCGGCAACGACTTCGATTCCGCCGAACATCTGCCGCTGATTGTTTATTTCTACCCCAAAGACAGCACGCCCGGCTGCACCACCGAAGGTCTGGATTTCAACGCCCGTTTGCCGCAATTTAAAGAACTCGGCTATACCGTCGTCGGCATCTCGCGCGACGGCGTGAAATCGCATCAGAATTTCTGCGCCAAGCAAGGCTTCAATTTTGAATTGTTGAGCGACAAAGATGAAACCGTGTGTAAAATGTTTGACGTGATCAAGCTGAAAAAGCTTTACGGCAAAGAGTCTTTGGGTATTGAACGCAGCACATTCGTATTGGACGCAAACGGCGAAATCATCCACGAATGGCGCAAAGTCAAAGTCGCCGGACACGCTCAGGAAGTGTTGGAAACACTGTCCCGATAAACCGTAATGCAGCAAAAGGTCGTCTGAAAATGAACATGGCGGGCTCTGCCTAAGCAGGTTTTCATTTTCAGACGACCTTTTATAGTGGACGTCAATCAGGGCAGGGTTGCTTGTCCTGATTCATATTAAATCCACGATACACACCATCTTCGGACTGCCCGTAAAACCCCATGACCGACGAACTCATAGACAAACTGCTTGAATCCCTGTGGCTGCAAGACCGTCTCAGCCACAACACCTTGCAAGGCTACCGCCGTGATTTGGAAAAAATCGCCGCGCGCTTGGAAGCGGGCGGGCATACTTGGCTGGATGCCGAAGCCGCCGATTTGGCGGACGCCGTCTATGCGGCGGACGAAAAACACAGCTCGCAGGCGCGCGCCTTGTCCGCCTGCAAACGCCTATACGCCTGGCTGGAAGAAACCGAGCGTCGGACGGACAACCCGACCCGTTTTCTCAAAGCCCCGAAACAGACGCAAAAGCTGCCGACTCTGATTACGGAAGCTCAAATCGAAAAACTGCTTGCCGCCCCCGATACTGACACGCCGCACGGCCTGCGCGACAAAGCCCTGCTTGAAGTCATGTACGCCACAGGTCTGCGCGTAACCGAAGCCGTCAAGCTCCAACTGGGCGACCTCGACCTCAAGCGCGGCTGCATCCGCACCATAGGCAAAGGCGATAAACTGCGCATCGTGCCTATGGGCGAAGAAGCCGTTTACTGGATCGAACGCTATTGCGCCGAATCGCGCCCGCTGCTGCTCAAAAACAAAATCTGCGACGAAGTCTTCGTCAGCCAAAAACGCAGCGGCATCTCCCGCCAACTCGCGTGGATGATTGTCAAAAACTATGCCGAAGCCGCCGGCATCACCTCGCTCAGCCCGCACGGCCTGCGCCACGCTTTCGCCACCCATCTCGTCAACCATGGCGTCGATTTGCGCGCCGTACAGCTCATGCTCGGACACGCCAACATCAACACCACCCAAATCTACACCCACGTCGCCAACATCCGACTGAAAAACATCGTCGACGAACACCATTCGCGGAATTAAACGATTCCATTGAAAAAGGTCGTCTGAAAACAGAAATCCCGTTTTCAGACGACCTTTTGCCTTTATCCGTCAAACCGCTGCTGCTTCAGGTTT
>CAKARM010000171.1:0-4967 GCA_916720585.1 uncultured Neisseria sp. | reverse complement strand
CACCTTCCAGGCAGTTCGCATCTTTATTAACCGCGAGCTCGAAGAGGTAGAGGCGGTTCTGCCGCAAGTGATGGGTCGTCTGAAACAGGGTGGGCGTTTGGCGGTTATTGCGTTCCATTCGCTTGAAGACCGCATCGTGAAACAGTTTGTCAAAAAATATTCGCAACATCCTCCTTTGCCGCGCTGGGCGGCAGTAAAAGAAGCGGATTTGCCTCTGCCGCCGTTAAAGGCGGTGGGAAAGGCGATAAAGCCGGGTGTTGAGGAAACTGCCTCCAATCCGCGGGCGCGCAGCGCAGTTTTACGCGTGGCGGAGCGGACGGGCGGTGAGATTGCAGAATAAGCATTATGTGGGGCAGGTGTCCTCGGAACAAACAGATTGAGGTCGTCTGAAAATAATGAATAAATTAAATATCCTTTTGTTGGTCTTGGTATCGGTATCTGCTTTTGCGGTGGTCACTGTGCAAGACCAATCGCGTTTGCACTTCATCGCTTTGGATAAAGCGCAAAAGCAGGAAATCAAGCTTGATCAGGACTATGCACGCTTGAAATTGGATCAGGCGCGGCTGGCGAACCACAAGCTGATTAAGGTGGCGGCTGAGAAGCAACGCCTCAAACCGCCCGGCGCGGATAATACCGTGATGGTGGAACGAAAAAAATAATATAGCCGGCTTATCCGGCACTGCAAATTGGTGCCGTCGGATAAAGACACGGTTCGGGTGATTATGAATTGAGATGTTAAGATGTTGATTAAAAACGAATATAAACCGAGCATGCTGCCCAAGACAGCCAAAGCTAAAAAACCCATCACCAGTGATGGGCGGATTTCTTTGGTGTTGTGGCTGATTGCGGCTGCGTTTGTCGGACTGCTGGCTCGCGGCATCTATTTGCAAACTACGCAGCATGAATTTTTGAAAAATCAGGGCGATCAGCGTTTTGTCCGTACCCTGACTTTACCTGCGTCGCGCGGCATGATTACGGACCGTAACGGCGCGACTTTGGCGTTGAGCGCACCGACTGAATCCTTGTATGCCATGCCTTCTGGTATGGAAGAAATGCCGACTGCCGAACAAATGGCTAAGTTGGCGGCTATTGTTGATCTGCCTGTTGAGGCGTTGCAGGAAAAATTGGCGAAAAAAGATAAAGATTTTATTTATCTGAAGCGCCAACTCAGTCAAGAAAAAGCGGAAGAAATTAAAGCTTTGGGCATTAAAGGCTTGGCATTCCAAAAAGAACTGAAACGCCATTATCCGATGGGCAACCTGTTCGCGCACGTTATCGGCTTCACCAATATCGACGGCAAAGGACAGGAAGGCTTGGAATTGTCGCGTGAAGACAGTCTGCATGGTGCGGACGGTGCGAAAGTGGTTTTGCGCGACAATAAAGGCAATATCGTCGATAGTTTGGATTCTCCGCGCAATAGTGATCCGAAAAACGGGCAGGACATGGTTTTGTCTTTGGATCAACGTATTCAAACACTTGCCTATGATGAATTGAATAAAGCAGTGGCTTATCACAAAGCCAAAGCAGGTACGGTTGTGGTATTGGATGCGCAAACCGGCGAAATCTTGGCTTTGGTCAACAGCCCTGCCTACGATCCGAACCAACCGGGCAGCGCCGATAGCGAACAGCGCCGCAATCGAGCCGTTACCGATATGATCGAGCCGGGTTCTGCCATGAAGCCGTTTACGATTGCCAAAGCATTGGATTCCGGCAAAGTCGGTGTGGCTGATCGTTTTAACACCATGCCTTATAAAATCGGTCCCGCTACCGTGCGCGATACCCATGTGTATCCTACTTTGGATGTGCGCGGCATTATGCAAAAATCTTCCAACGTCGGTACCAGCAAACTGTCTGCAAAATTCACGCCTAAAGAAATGTATGATTTTTACCATGATTTGGGTGTGGGTGTGCGGATGCACTCTGGTTTCCCAGGTGAGACGGCCGGTCTTTTGAGAAGCTGGCGCAGATGGCAGCCGATTGAACAGGCAACCATGTCTTTCGGTTACGGCTTGCAATTGAGCCTGCTTCAATTGGCGCGTGCTTATACCATGTTGACACATGACGGCGAATTGTTGCCGGTCAGCTTTGAGAAACAGGCGGTTGCGCCCAAAGGCAAACGCGTCATTAAAGCTTCGACCGCGCGTGAAGTTCGTGATTTGATGGTTTCTGTAACCGAGCCTGGCGGTACGGGTACAGCAGGTGCGGTAGATGGTTTCGACGTCGGCGCGAAAACCGGTACGGCGCGTAAGTTGGTCAACGGACGTTACGTTGATAACAAACACGTCGCAACTTTCATCGGTTTTGCCCCTGCCAAAAATCCCCGCGTGATTGTGGCGGTAACCATCGACGAACCGACTGCAAACGGTTACTACGGCGGCGTAGTGGCAGGTCCGGTCTTCAAACAAGTCATGGGCGGCAGCCTGAATATCTTGGGCGTTTCCCCGACCAAGCCTCTGACCAATGTTGCAGCCGTCAAAACACCGTCTTAATCCGAGTATCAACGAGATTATTTTATGTTCAGCAAGTTAACCCCTTTAGCTGAAACCAACATTCCGCCTCTGCTGTGTGCAAACGCAGCAGGGCGTTTGTTGCATTCAGACAGCCGTCAAATTAAACGAGGTGATATTTTCGTTGCCTGTCAGGGCGAATATACGGACGGCCGCAGTTATATCCCCGCAGCCATTGCCAACGGCGCGGCTTTTGTTTTTTGGGACGACGACGGCAAATTTGCGTGGAATCCCGAATGGAAAGTCCCCAATCAAGGCATCAAAGATTTGAAACACCGTGCCGGCATGTTGGCAGCGCAAGTTTACGGCAACGTTTCAGACGACCTCAAAGTCTGGGGCGTAACCGGTACCAACGGCAAAACCTCCATCACACAATGGCTGGCGCAAGCCGCCGATTTGTTGGGCGAAAAAACCGCCATTATCGGCACGGTCGGCAACGGCTTTTGGGGCGCATTGGAAGAAACCACGCATACCACCCCCGCTCCCGTCGATGTCCAAACCCTGCTCTACCGTTTCCGTCAACAAGGCGCAACAGCCGCCGCGATGGAAGTCTCCAGCCACGGCCTCGACCAATCGCGCGTCAACGGCGTGCCATTCCGCAGCGCAATCTTCACCAACCTCACCCGCGACCACCTCGACTACCACGGCACGATGGAAGCCTACGGTGCCATCAAGTCGCGCCTGTTTTACTGGCACGGCTTGAAACACGCCATTATCAACGTGGATGACGAATATGGCGCAGAACTCGCAGGTCGTCTGAAAAAAGACTGTCCTGATTTGGCCGTTTACAGCTACGGCTTCAGCGAACACGCCGACATCCGCATTGTTCATTTCACAGCCTCTTCGGACGGCATGGAAGCCGTATTCCAAACCCCGTGGGGCGAAGGCCGCTGCCGCACGCGCCTGCTCGGACGGTTCAACGCGCAAAACCTCGCCGCCTGCATCGCCTTACTTTGTGCCAACGGCTATCCGCTTGATAAAGTATTGGATGTGCTGGCAAAAATCCGTCCCGCTTCAGGTCGCATGGACTGCATCATGAACAGCGGCAAGCCCTTGGTCGTCGTTGATTACGCCCACACGCCTGATGCATTGGAAAAAGCACTCTCCACCTTGCAGGAAATCAAACCACAGGGTGCGGCTTTATGGTGCGTATTCGGCTGCGGCGGCAACCGCGACCGCGGCAAACGTCCGCTGATGGGCGCAGCAGCCGTACAGGGCGCAGATAAAGTCGTCGTAACCAGCGACAACCCGCGTTTGGAAAATCCGCAAGATATCATCAACGACATCCTGCCTGCCGTGCCCGCGCCCGAATGTGTCGAAGCCGACCGTGCCGCCGCCATCCGTTACGCAGTCGAACGTGCTGCTTCAAGCGACATCATCCTGATTGCCGGTAAAGGGCATGAAAACTATCAGGATGTACAAGGCGTGAAGCACCATTTTTCTGATTTTGAAATCGCAGAAAAAGCATTGGCAGAACTCAGGTAAAAATATTTTCCAGATAATTCCTTAAGGCCATTGGCAAATAGGAAATTACACATTACTCCATCTCACTTTTAATAGGCAAAAATATGCAACGTTATACTCCTTTATTCAATGCTTTACTTGCAGCCGTCCCTTACTTAACCCGTGAAGATTTACCAAAAGCTCCTCCGGCTGAAGATGAGGATTTGGTGTGTGATTGGTTATTTAAGCATTTAGGTTGGTATAGCGAATCAGGTGAATGGCATTATGCTGATCATCAATTTATGGATTATATGGAATGGAAAAATCCATATTTGGAATTAGAGCGGTTTTATCCTATACAAAAACTGGGTATTGAAATAGATACGACAGAAATTGATGACGAAGTTTGCGATCGTACAGTAGCAGCATTTTGCACTCAAGAAGGCATTGCCGTGCCGGATGAAGAAGATGAATTGGACGAGCTTTGTGAGAGTGATGAGATGAATATGTTTGCGATGTTCAATGCCCATATCTTTGTTTCAGATGCTTACGATGCATTGCTTAAGCCCCATGGGCTTCGGCTAATAGATATTGGTTATACCGAAAATGCCTTCCTACTGATGGTAAAAGATGATGATGAGGCAGTGGGAAATGTGGAGCAGGCACTGATCGATTTGGGATATGTCGATGTTGAAGAGTAATTTTTGAGTATATACAGACAGAGAGGAGTCACCTTAGGGCAGAGAAGTTTTGCTGTACTTCGTATTCGACTTATCGATTCCACTATAAATTTGACAACAATGTAATCAATTTTCAGACGGCCCGGCAGCCTTAAGGTCGTCTGAAAACGTTTATCCCCCACAAAATAAAAGCAACACAACCCACGCATTACGGCACGTCAGCCATTAAACCCATCACAGTTGTTTCAGACGACCCTGATTTGGAATTTTAAAGGTCGTCTGAAAAACAAGGAGACCGATTTGATGCTGAAAATGCCGACAAAAACCCTTTTAATCA
>CAKARM010000170.1:0-4991 GCA_916720585.1 uncultured Neisseria sp. | reverse complement strand
TTTAAATCAGGATAAGGCGACGAAGCCGCAGACAGTACAGATAGTACGGAACCGATTCACTTGGTGCTTCAGCACCTTAGAGAATCGTTCTCTTTGAGCTAAGGCGAGACAACGCTGTACTGGTTTAAAGCTAATCCACTATAGAAGTTGTATCAAGGTTTTTGTTGTAGGGCGGTAACCGAAATCTTATCTGTAATTGAATTTACTGCCGAATGATAGAAAGATGATGTAAAAAATCCCCACTGAAAAGTGGGGATTTTGCTTTGCAATTCTTTTGCTTAACCTTTGCGGGCAGGCAATTTTTCTTTAATGCGGGCCGCTTTACCGGTCAGGCCGCGCAGGTAGTACAGTTTGGCGCGACGGACGTCACCGCGGCGTTTTACTTCGATTTTTTCTACGGTAGGAGAGTAGAGTTGGAAAGTACGCTCAACACCTTCGCCGCTGGAAATTTTGCGGACGATGAAGTTGCTGTTCAAGCCGCGGTTACGACGGGCGATAACAACGCCTTCGTAAGCTTGCAGACGGCTGCGTGAACCCTCTACTACGCGTACGGAAACGACTACGGTGTCGCCCGGTGCGAATTCGGGGATGTCTTTGTTCAGGCGAGCAATTTCTTCTTGCTCTAATTGTTGAATCAGGTTCATTGTTTTTCCTAAATTATGATTGGATTTCCTGTTGCTCTTGCAAGATTTCTTTTAAGAGGCGGGATTCCTTTGGGATTAAACTGCGCTTTTCCAGCAGGTCTGGTCTGCGCTCCAGGGTGCGCCGCAGCGATTGTTTCAACCGCCATTCGGCTATCAAGCCATGATTGCCCGAACGCAATACGTCAGGGACGGTCATGCCTTGGAATTCTAAAGGTTTGGTGTAATGGGGGCAGTCTAATAGGTCGTCTGAAAACGAATCCTGTTCGGCTGACTGTATGTCGCCTAATACGCCGGGTATCAGTCTGAGTACGGCATCCATCAGCATCATGGCGGGTAGCTCTCCGCCGGAAACGACAAAGTCGCCTATGCTGATTTCTTCATCTACGCTGCTTTGCAGCAGGCGTTCGTCAATTCCTTCGTATCGTCCACAAAGCAGTATGAGATGCGGAGATTTTGCAAGTTCTACGGCTTTTTTGTGGGTCAGCGGTTGACCTTGCGGACTAAGGTAGATGACTTTTGCAGGCGCTGAAGATGTTTGTTTGGCTTCTTCTATCGCTGCTTGCAGCGGCGGCGCCATCATAATCATTCCCGGACCTCCGCCAAAGGGGCGGTCGTCAATATAGCCGAGTTTGTTGTCGGTGAATTTGCGGGGATTGATGGCTTGGAATTGCCAAAGGCTTTGTTTTTTTGCGCGACCGGTTACGCCGTATTCGGTAATGCTGTCGAACATTTCGGGGAAGATGGTGATGGCTTGAATCAACATCAGTAGTCTAAGCCCCAGTCGGCGGTAATGGTTTTGCTTTCGGTATCGACGGTTTCAATGTAGTTGGATACGAACGGGATCAGGATTTGACCATGTTCGCCATTAATCATCAAAACATCGTTGGCGCCGGTTTCCATCAGGTTTGTGACTTTGCCAAGCACGATATTGTCTTTGTTGACAACGGTCATGCCGACTAAATCTGCCCAATAATATTCGTCTTCCTCGGTAGGAGCGAATTCTTCTCGGGGGATTTCGATGGTATAGCCACGCAGGGCAAAAGCTTGATCGCGATCGTCTATGCCTTCGAATTTGACCTGAAGCTCCCCGCTGACGATTTTGCCGGCTTCGAGTGTCACATTCAGGGTTTTACCGTCTTTGCTTAACTGCCACTCAGGGTAGTCCAGGAGGCTGTCGGCGTATTCTGTATTGGCGGCTATTTTGAGCCAGCCTTTGATGCCGAATACGCCTTTGATGTAGCCCATGGCTACCCGTTGCTGAGTGTCGGTCATAGCAAGATTAGTCGGTGATTAAGCAGCAGCTTTTTGTTCTTTGATCAGTTTTGCAACTGCGTCGCTGACTTGTGCGCCTTGGGCGATCCAGTGGTTCAGGCGGTCGGCTTGGAGGCGTACGCGCTCTTGTTTTTCATTGGCAACAGGGTTGTAGAAGCCAACGCGCTCGATGAAGCGGCCGTCGCGGCGGTTGTGGGAGTCGGCAACGACTACGTGGAAGAAGGGACGGTGTTTAGAACCACCGCGAGCCAAACGGATAACTACCATTTTGAGTCCTTTTGAGAAAATCGGATAGATAAGAAACCGCTAATTTTAGGATATTTTGCGTTGTTCATGCAAGTTTTTATTTGTTTTTGTTGCTGTTTTGCGGAGTGATCAGGCTTAGGCGTGCTTGGCACAAAGTATTGTCTTCTTCGGAAGGTGTGATGGTAAAGCCTGATTTTTCAGCAAGTTTAAGCATAGGGGTGTTGGATTTGAGTATTTGGGCGCTCATGATGCGGTAGCCTTGTTGTGTTGCCGATTGGATAATCAGCTTCATCATTTCCGCAGCCAACCCTTTGCCGCGTACGTTTTCGGCGAGTGTGATGCCGAATTCGCATTCGTTGCGGTTGATACGGCTGAGGCGGCTGACGGCGACGATGAGGTCGTCTGAATTGCGCGCCGTCCATGCGGCTTCGCTGTGGTAGTCGAGTTTGCTGAAGCGTGCGAGGGTGGGGATGGGCAATTCGTTGGTATGGGTCATAAAGCGGGTGTAGCGCGCTTGCGGAGACAGGCTGCGGACGAATTGCTGTTTGGCTTCCGCGTCTTCGGGAGTGAACGGGTGGATGGTTACGGTTTCGCCGTTTTTCAGGGTAAGCGTGGCAGGATGCTCGGTCGGGTAGGGGGCGAGCACGTTTTGGATGGGGGCTTCGCTTTCGGTTTTTGCGCCCAAAAGTTCGGCGGCGGCTTCGCCGGTGTTGCGGAGGAACTCGGCGGCAGTCGGATTTTTGCTGCGCAGGTATTCCGCTGCGGTCTGTACTTTGGCGGCGGCCTGCTCGAGCTTGAGGGTGGCTATATTGGTTGGTTTGTTTTTCGGAGAAGGACGTTCATCAGCCTGCAAGACAAAGTCGCTGCTGTATTGGTCGCCGTTGAGGTTGAGCAGGATTTCGCCGATGTATTGCTGCCGTTGGCTGAGTGTGTTTAGGGTGTGCAGGAGCTGGTTGAGGGTGTGTGTATTGTCGAGTTGGGCGAAACGGGCGATGTGTTCGCTGTCCAGCGTAGAGAACGGCGGGAGCGCGGCGGTGGTTCTGCCTTGATGGCATACAGTCAGGATGTCGCCATAGGCGGTATGGCGTTGGAAACGGAATTGCACGGCGTTATGCACGGTGTGCTGATAAGCCGGCAGGCACAGGGCTTCGGCAAGCAGGGGCAGATCTTTTGAAGCGAGGGCTTTGGTAATGTTTCTTGCCTGCGGGGTTTTCAGACGACCTTTTTTAGGCGTGGCGATGCGTAACTGCTCTTTTTGCAGTTGGTCGGCAATGTTGCGGAACGATACGGCTTGCAGGGCTTGTTCAGGACGGTCGAAATGCAGGAGGTCGTCTGAAAAGCGGCTGCTGACAAGCAAGGGTTTGGCAGTGTGTTTCGCCAGCATACTCAGGGTGCGGGTCAGATTTTTTTCGTCAGGACTGTCGGTCGGGGTAACGATGGCGAGCAGGGCTTCGGTATGGGTATTTTGAAGGTGTTGGCTGGCGATGCTGTGGTAATGGGCGGGCGTGGGTGTGCTGCCGATGTAGCCTTGGCGGATGTGCGGCTGCTTGGTGGGGAATTGGAGTTTTAGGTTTTGGGGCGCACAGGTTTCCAGCCACTCGGCAGGGGTGTCGGACAGGATGTCGATGCTGTTCAGAGGGGGGAGGTCGGACAAACGCGCGTGCAGGGCGGCTTCGAGTTCGCTGCTGCTGAATGTGGCGAGGAAGTTGCAATGACGCGCGAGGCAGCGTAACACGGCTTTTTCGGTGTCGTCTGAACGGTGGGTAACGTGGAGGATGAGCGGGGTGTGGCGGGTGAAATGGCGGATGGCGCTGAACAGGTTGCGCTGGTTTTCGGCTGGGTTATGCTCGATAACGGCAACTTTAGTATGACGGTTGTGGCCGAAACGGTTGAGCCAGTCGGCAGAAGTGGTGGGACTGAGCGGATAGTTGAGGCTGATGTGGCGTGAAATGCCCTGTCCCATTTTTTGCAGCATGAGGTTGATTTCGCTGCTGACGGAGGCGTGTCCGGTCAGAAGGGCAGTGTAGCCTGCCGGATGGTCGGGTTGGGAACTGATGTTGAGGCTTTGCGATGGAAGCTGCACGCCCGCGGGGCTGCACACGCTGATGTTGAGTTCGTCGCCGTGGTGTTTTTTGATGGCGGCTTCGGCGGTGTGCCATTCATCGTCGGACAGGCTTTCCCAGTCTTGGATGAGGATGATGTGGCCGAACTGTTTTTTGCGGCAGGATTTGAACAGGGCATCGTAGCTGTCGGGCGGTGTTACGGCGATAACGAGGTCGGCGCTGCCGGGGATTTTGTTGAGGTTGGTGTAGGAGGTGAGTCCGGCAACCGTGCGGTGGCGGAGGTTGACGGGTGTGATTTGACCTTGAAACGGTGCGCTCAGGAGGTTGCTCAGGATGCGTTCGCCCAAGCTGTATGGGCGTTCGCTCGCGCCCACGAGAATGATGTGGTTGGGCATGAAGAAGTAGCCGGACATGGATTGGGCGGACATGGTGCCTCCTTTTCGGTGTGTGGACGCTGCGTTTCAGACGACCTTTCGGGGGGGGGAGGGGTGTGTGATGAGTGAACGGGATTGGGCGTTCGTTGTTGGTTTTGTTATCAATGGATAGTCTGTTTCGCTGCTCTTTATGATGGCGGAACATACAGACTTTAAATGATTTAATTATTCACTTGCATTATATATGACAAATGGCATAAAAGGTCGTCTGAAAGGCGGGAACGTAAGGGTTTGTTCTTTTCAGACGACCTTTTGTAGGCTTGGGGTGTGGCAATTTGTTTATAGTGGATTAACTTTAAACCAGTACGGCGTTGCCTCGCCTTAGCTCAAAG
>CAKARM010000169.1:0-5006 GCA_916720585.1 uncultured Neisseria sp. | reverse complement strand
TCTCTTTGAGCTAAGGCGAGGCAACGCCGTACCAGTTTAAAGTTAATCCACTATAAGGGTTCGATTTTTATTCAAAACCCTTATTCAGTCAACATGACGCCACTGATTTCAACCCGCCTTTTCAGACGACCCCTCGGTCTTTTGCATAACAACACCATCAAACCGCACTCGCCAACCCCATGCGTCTTGGTTTCCTATACAATATCGCGCAATACAAACCTACCCTACCACCATGTCCAAAAAAATTCTCATCATCACCCCGAGCTGGATCGGCGATTGCGTCATGACCCAGCCGCTTTACCGCCGCCTGCACGAACTCCATCCCGGCTGCACCATAGACGCATTCGCGCCCAAATGGTCGATGGCAGTGTTCGAGCGTATGCCCGAAATCAGCCGCGTTATTGAAAACCCGTTCGGACACGGCGCGTTGGAACTGAAAAAACGCTGGCGTATCGGGCGCGAACTGGGCAAACAAGGTTACGACCAAATCATCGTCCTGCCCGGCTCGCTCAAATCCGCCCTCATCGCTTTCGCCACCGGCATCAAGCAGCGCACCGGCTACGTCGGCGAATCGCGCTATCTGCTGCTCAACGACATCCGCAAACTCGACAAAGCCGCCCTGCCCCTGATGGTCGACCGCTACACCGCCCTCGCCCATCCGACGCAGGCGGACTTCAACGGACATTCCGATAACCCGCGTTTCACCATTTCCCCCGAAAGCCGCGCCGCCGCGCTTGCCAAATACGGCTTAAACACCGACAAGCCCGTTCTCGCCTTCTGTCCGGGCGCGGAATACGGCCCCGCCAAACGCTGGCCCGCACGCCATTTTGCCGAACTCGGCCGCCGCTATCTGGCGCAAGGCTGGCAGGTTTGGCTGTTCGGCTCGCAAAAGGATTTCGACATCGCCGAAGAAATCAACCAACTTTCAGACGACCTCTGCACCAACCTCTGCGGCAAAACCAACCTTTCCGAAGCGATTGACCTGCTCTCCTGCGCCGACACCGTCGTCTGCAACGACAGCGGCCTGATGCACCTCGCCGCCGCCCTCGACCGCAAACTCGTCGCCGCCTACGGCTCGTCCAGCCCCGACCACACCCCGCCCTTGAGCCAAAAAGCCAAAATCGTCAGCCTGCACCTCGAATGCTCGCCCTGCTTCAAACGCGAATGCCCGTTGGGACACACCGACTGCCTGAACAAACTCACGCCGGACATGGTTCAAAAAGCGGCGGAGGAATTGGCGCAAACGGAATCTGAATAAGCCATCAACCGACAAATTCTAAATCTGCAACAAAACCATACGACAAAAGGTCGTCTGAAACCTTATTCCGTTTTTCAGACGACCTTTCAGATGCTCAAAATCTGGGTATTTAATCTTGCAATGCAGCGGCGATTTCGTTGCGCAGTTTGTTTAAAAACCTGCCGTGGCGCACCCATTGGGCGGCGGTTTCGTGGTCTTTCCCGGCAAAGGCCGTCCGCAAATCTTGATACAGCTTGTCTTGTTCGCGGCTGATTTCTTGATCCAACGTGCGCAGGGCTTCGTTGTTTTGCGCCATTTGCGCATCCATCAGCGCTTCGCGCCATTCCATTTGCTGCATGAGAAATTCAGGAGCGAAAGAGGTATGCTCCGGCGCGTCGGCGTCGATGCCCAATGTCTTCAACAGGTACGCAGCACGGTCGATAGGATTTTTCAAGGTGCGGTAGGCATCGTTGATGGTGGAAGACATCATCACTGCCTGCTTTTGCTCGAAGGCGGAGGCTGAAGCGAATTTGTCAGGATGGAAACGTGCAGCCAAGGCGCGGTAGGTTTGCTCCAAGTTTTCGGCGTCGATATCGAAAGCAGGTTCAAGCTGGAAGAGTGTGAAATATTGAGACATGGCAGGATAATTAATGTGAAAATTTCGGCAGAAACCTGATTTTGCCTTATAATCCGCTGATTCTTAACCAAAAGGACTGAATATGAGCAGTAAAGTGCAGCACAATAAAGGCAAAATACGCGACAATGCTTTAAAAGCCTTAGTGAAATCCGATTTGTTCCGACACAAGGTGGAACGGAAAAGAAAAGGCAAAGGCAGCTACAACAGGCAGGAAGCGAAAAAATGGCGGGACGGTTTTGATACTGTCCCGCCATTTTTATGTCTTAAACGTGGAAGCTCTCGCCACAGCCGCAAGAGTCTTTGACATTCGGGTTTTCAAATTTGAAACCTTCCTGCAAGCCTTCTTTGGTGTAATCGACTTGCGTGCCGTCCAGATAAACCAGACTTTTCGGGTCGATATAGATGCGGGCGCCGTGTTCTTCGAATACCAAATCTTCGGCGCTGGCCTCATCGACAAATTCAAGGTTGTATGCCATGCCCGAGCAGCCGCTGGTTTTCACACCCAAGCGTACACCCAAGCCTTTGCCGCGCTTGGTCAGGTAGTTGTTGATGTATTTGGCTGCATTTTCTGTGATGGTAATCAAAATATTTGTCCTTTTTATATAGATTGAAAATACTTGTTTTTAGGTCGTCTGAAACTTGAGTTAACTTTTTGGCAACCTGCGGTGCCGCTGACGATACAGCAACACAGCCCAAATCAACCAAACACCCAGCCAAACAGGGAAGAGTGCTAACAGACTGATCCAGCCATAAATACTGCCTGTCCAATCACGGTTAAGCGGCGTACGGAATGCAGAATCCAACCAGGTCCGAGAGGCTAAATATACCCGTGCAGTTTCGCCCCGTATCTCAGGACGCAAAGACAAGATTTCCACTTCGATATGGTTTAACCCAATCGGCGTATCCGCACATTCCAAACAGCGGATATCTATCCGCCGCCGCGCATGTGCTGCGCTTTTGCTTGTGCTTTGTGGCGTATAGACCTGATAAGTAATGTCGTCAGGCAAGGGTTCCACACTTGCCGCATGCAGTTTCGCCTGCCCGGATTCACGCTCAATCGTGATAAGGGGCGGTTGACTGTTTTGGAGCGCAACATAGGATAATTTTACCCGAGCACCTTCTTTTAAAACAATGCTTTGTGCAGGAGGATAGTAATTCACCACCGCAAATAAAGCATATCCGACCAGCAGTATCAAACTATATGCGTAAAACAGTATTTTCGCGATACCGCATTTACCCATTTATCTAACCTTGTTCAATTTTCCGTTGCCTGTCGCTGCTGCGCCCAAGCAACAGCAGCCTGCATGGCTGCACGGGCCTGCGGACTGTTTTTCCAACAGGTCGAGCCGGTCAATTTCGCGCCCTGTTCCAAAACATCGTCCAAATCCGCTGCCGCCAGCGTGGCAACATCATCCAAACCCATTTGCTGCAAACGCTGCAATACAGTTTTGCCTATGCCTTTGACGGCAAGCAGGGATTGGGCTTCTTCATCGGTAAAAGGCATATCGTCTCCTTTGATTTTGCAGGCGTATCGACTAAATATAAGCCTGCGGCTCATTGCCCTCTCCCTAACCCTCTCCCGCGGGGAGAGGGGATAGATTAGCAGGTAGTCCTAAATTTGGCGGCAACTTCAAAAGGATTAAGCTTCTGTGTCCTCAATTCACCCTGTCTGTTTAAGAGGGGAACAAACCGTCGGGTTTGCTTTTCCTGAAAACTCTAAGACTTTCAGAAATCCTATGAATGTCTGCCGACAAAGCACCCACTAATCGAATTATTTGTTTTCCTGACGTTTGCGATAGTCGGCAACAGCCGCTTTTACCGCATCTTCAGCCAAGATGGAGCAGTGGATTTTCACAGGCGGCAGTTCCAGTTCTTCGGCGATTTCGCTGTTTTTGATTGCCAGCGCGTCATCCAGGCTTTTACCTTTGACCCACTCGGTAATCAGGCTGGACGAAGCGATGGCGGAGCCGCAGCCGTAGGTTTTAAATTTCGCATCTTCGATGATGCCTTCGTCGTTCACTTTGATTTGCAGGCGCATGACGTCGCCGCAGGCGGGCGCGCCGACCATACCGGTGCCGACAGACTCGTCGTTTTTATCGAAAGTACCGACGTTGCGGGGGTTTTCATAGTGATCGATTACTTTATCGCTGTATGCCATGATGTGGTTTCCTTAATGTTTTTTGATAGTTTAAGTGGTTTGTTTGCCGGTTTTCAGACGACCTGAGTTAGATTTTGCACGCGCCGCCTTCGCAGCCATCGTCGTTTTCCGAATCGACGCCGCCTTCCACAGTAACGCCGTCAAAATCTTCAAGCAGGTTGTCGAGATTATCCAAATCTAAATCTTGTTCGTTCATGGTTTTGTATCCTTGATTTTAATGTGGTGGCTTTTAGGTCGTCTGAAAAGGTCTTTTTGAGGTTTCAGACGACCTTTTTTTAATGTTTAGGTTGAATAAATTGCTCAATATTACCTATTACAGTTTTTCATCAGCCATGTACAAAAGCACATTCCAAAATTGTTTGGGCTTTCCCGTTAACATTAATCGGTTTCAGTTTTGCTTGCAGGGTTTCGTATTCTTCTAAAATCAAACTGTATTTCCGAACAGGACGGTATTTTCCTTTTAACACCTTGCGTGCCTGTTCCGGCGGCACATCCAACAACAAACGGGTGTAGCTGTAACCTGCGGTTTCTATTTGGAACGTCTGGCTGATATGAACCACAGGCAAGCCATAATAAGTACCGCTGAGTTTCAAACGGGTTTGATCAAGAATGAACGGTTCTCCATCTTCACTAAACTCCGCGCGGTGCAAAGTCATCGGCGGGTGCGCAAGACTGCGGTAAGCATTTGGCAGATTGACTCTATTGGGATAATTCAACCGCAGGTTTTGATATTTAGAGTCCTTATCACTCCAGTCGTGGCTTACATCACTAAATGACTCCAACAGGTTTTCCAAACGTTTATCGAATTGGCAGCCGTTTTCAAATGATTTAAATATAGTTGACCAATCGGGTTGTGTCTGTGCTGAAACCAGCGGGGCAGAACATAACATCAGACAAGAAAGTAAGTAGCGTGTTTTATTTTTTATAGTCATTTTTAGTATTTTTCTGGAAGAAGGTCGTCTGAAAAGGTCTTT
>CAKARM010000168.1:0-5047 GCA_916720585.1 uncultured Neisseria sp. | reverse complement strand
CACCGACACAACCGGCACCGACACAACCGGCACCGACACAACCGGCACCGACACAACCGGCACCGACACAGCCCGCACCGGCGCAACCTGCACCAGCGCAACCTGTTCCGGCACAACCTGCACCAGCACAACCTACACCAACACCAACACAGCCAGCTACGGACAATAGTGGGGTTAGCGACGCGGCGCTAGCGGATATTTTAAAAGATTTGGGTGAAACAAATGGCTAAAGAATTAAACAACTTAGAGAAAGCGTTGTCGGCGATTGCCAAGAATACGAAGGCGGCGAAGGATACGGCGGCGGAAGCGAAAAAGCTGGCTGAGTCTCCTGCTGTAACGGCGGAGCTTGATGATAAAGGTAAGCTGAAATTAAACGGTACGGTCACTGAAATTACCGTGATTCAGCCGTCTGAAATTGCCAAGTCTGTCGGTAAAGCTTTGAGCAACTCTGATACGCCGTCAAAGTTGCTCGAAGAACAGATTAAATTTGAGTCTGCTCAAGAACAGGCGGCATTAAAAATCGCGGTTGAGCGCGGCAAATTTTATGTTGAAGATGCGTTGCCGGACAAAATCCGTGAAAAGGTTTGGTCTCGTTATTATGAGAGTACCAAGCCTGAAATCTTGGCTGAAGCCAAGTCCGTTGCTTTGCAAATTGTTCAGGCGATTCAGACTTGGTATGACAAGCTTCCAAAGCCTGCTTATATCACTTCGCGCGGCGGTTTCTTCCCGGTCACGAAGAATAAAGGCTATCGACCTGAATTTTATGGCGCGGACGGCAGAAGTATTAAACGCAACAGTCAATTCCCGATGACATTTGTGGTTAATGGTCAGCAGCCGTGTTTGTCGTTTCATGGTGGTGCTTACAATATTTATGACTTTCCGTCGGTGACTTGGGGCGTGATTGAAGCCGGTCAGGATGTGATGCATATCTGTGATGGTGCAGATTATGCGACTGTTTTGCACGGTGGGTACATTGTGACCGTGCCTTACATGAGATTCGGTTATGTTTCCGGACAGGCTGATCCGGGTAAGCGATTGTTCCCGCATATCGACGGTTGGACAAAAGAAAATCCCCACTTGGGGACAGGTTTAGCCGAAAAGGGTACTTCTGAGGGCGGTTTTAATACGACGACGCTTGCACATGATATTAGTCATTATATGAATAATGCTTGTGATGTTTCGGAGGTTAAGCAGCCTGAAGGTTTTAACCGCGAAACCATCCGACAATTTTGGATTGATACTTCTATTAAGCGTTATTGGGGTGTGGGCGGTTACTTTAATAAAGATGGTAACTCTGAGTTCCCGCAGGAAGACGGCACGGTTTCTGATAAATGGGGGACTTGGCACGGCGGACAGCGCGGCAGTCGTGGTTATGGTATTCGCGTTTTTGGTACGCGCGGCGTTCGTATTCGTGATTTTCGTGTTGCCGGTTTTACTGGCGGCGGTATTGCATTGGGCTTGCTCGGTACGCCTAGCGGTGATCCGGTTGGTAGCGGCGATGTGCAGAAAGCTTATAGCAGCGGTATGGTTGCTGTCGATACCAAAATCACGGGCGGTCATGTGACCCATTGTTATACGTCAGGCTTTGAGTTTATCCGAGTTCAAGGCGTGGAATTGTCGGGCATTTATCAGCCTGACAGCGTTATCGGTCATCCTGACGCGCATTTGGAGCATACTCGCGGCTGGATCATGAGTATCCCGTCTCTTGACCCGGGGTATCAGCAATGTACGTCCCGCTATCTCCCGATGGACAACCTGAATATTCATGATAATGTATTCGGTCTCGGTATGCGGAAGGTTATTGACATCCATACTGGGAATAATATCCGTATCTCAAACAACAAAGGCAGCGCGAAGTTCTACGCGGCTTCTATTGTGATTGAAGAACGGTTTGCTTCTCCTGATGGTGATACTGGTAAAACTGCCGATGATTATTCTTTCTACTACGAAGATAGTAACATCGAGATTTCGCGAAATACGTTTAAAAGCGGCTGCTTTGGCCTGCATATGATTAATGGCGGCTATGGCGTTAAGTCTCGGCTGGATGCGAAACGTTGGTTTTTGCGGGCGCATCAAGTTTTAGATAAGAATGTGATTTATGCCCCGCGCGGTATTGTTTACAACTACGGACATAATCACTTCGTTATAACCAATAACTTGGTTGTATTTGCTTTGCCGTTTGAAGAGTTCTACGGTATGCAGGCTGTGTCTTCGTTTGTTGTTGAAAATGGAGGGTCTGGTTATACGACTGCGCCAAAAGTGATTTTGAGCGGCGGCGGCGAAGGTGCTTTTGGTGCCGAGGGCGAGGCGAAAATCGAAGGCGGTAAGATTAAGGAAATTATCGTTCGTCGAAGCGGTAGCCGATACACTACCCCTCCGACCGTTACGCTTGAAGGCGGCGGCGGCACGGGCGCGGTCGTTAAGGCGACTGTCAATAATTTTACGTCCGGTATCCAAATTGGCGCGGAACCGAAATACGGGACTGTGCTTGCAACATTGGTTTCCGGAAACTATGTTGAGAACAGCCCGGAAGGTAACTTTATGCGTCAATTCTTGATCGGAAATATGGCGGCAAGTTCTTTCGTTAATAACTTTGCCGATGTTACGCCATATGGTTCGGTCGGAAATGTAGGCGAGCCTTTTGTCAGCAAACGTATAAAATGCCGTGATGGTTTGCAGTCAGGTGGTTTTTATCAGACTGGCAGCTTGGAATCTTGTCAGGTTGCCGGTAACTATGAATATCACCAAATCAAGAAGTCAAAAACGCCTTGGCTTGGAACTCACCGCGACTACAAGGAAAGCAATTATGGCATAAATGAGTTACTCAAACGCTTGAAGACGGTTGAAGACGAGTTAGCCAAAATCAAGACTGAGAAACCTGCCGCTTCAGAAGCTGCGGCTTCGCCTGCTCCTGCTAATCAGGGTGATTCAGCGACGACTACACAACCTGCAACGCCTGCTTCTCCTGCTTCGGCGGAAGAACGTCCTGCTACTACTGCTCCGGCAGCGGCTGAAACATCTTACAAATTCACATTTGCGGATGTAGAGGCAACGGCGGCGGCGGTTTCGGCGGTTGGTCAGGAATCCGTCAAGATGAAGTCAGTGATTAATTCTGAGCGTTTGGGTGAGCCTGTTGGTTGGGCTGGCGCATTTAAAGAGGATGGCGGCCATAAAGTGATGGTGACTTCATTCTCGACAGGAAAAGGTACGCGCTTTATTGAGACTGAGGGGTTGTCTTCCGATGGTAGTCGTGATACGGCAATTATTATTCCGTTTAAACATTTGGAAGGCGGGTCAAGTGCCGGTGCTTATGCGCTATCTGTTATTAATGGTTCGACCGTTCAGAATATCGGTTTGATTTCGACTCTTGAAGAGGGCGGCGGATTCAAGCTGCGTCATTACGCTGGCGTGACAATCAACAGCAAGGCGATTGTTCCGACCGAAGCCTATCCGCTTGATAAATGGCATGTCGCCGTTATTACGCTTAAAGGTGTAGCGTTTGACCGAATTCGACTAGGTACAAACAATAACGGCAATACTGCCCGTAATATAGTTGTTGGTGCGGGGGTTGAATTCGTGCAGAACGACCTGTCAAAAGTTGCCGAAAAAGTATCTGCATTGATGACCGAGTACGGTATTCAGGCATAGTAATTAACTAGGTCGTCTGAAATGGTTTCAGGCGACCTTAAGGAGATGAAAAAATGTTGGAAAATGAAATCATCGATACTGGTGAAGTCGCAGATTTAAAAGCCCATTGTCGTCAATTAAAACTGGATATCAGTATGTTTATTGAAGAAGGCAATTATGGCGCGGCGAGTCAACTGTCTCAAGATTTGCAGGACTGTGAAGCAAGAATTAATGCGCTTCGCTCCGGCGAATATTGAAAATAAGCCGTTGACACATTTTTTATAAATTTTAGGTCTTGTGGTCGTCTGAAATTTCAGACGACCTTAGAGAGGAGATTGAAAAAATCAGTGGGACGGCGACGTAGCGGTGCGGGAACACCGCTACGCCAGCCAAGCAGATAATGCCTGCATTGACTTCTAGGCCGCCTTAGTCTCTAGAGACCGAGGCATTCTATCCGTGATATGGGAGTGAGTGCAAATGCAAATCTACCGCGAAATGCGCTGCAAATACTGCGGCAAACTGCTTGCCAAAGGCAGCGGATACGTGCAAATCAAATGCGCACGTTGTAAAAACATCAATTCATTCAGTAACTAAAAAATCAGCAGAGTGCCGTTGAGCATCACATTTTATCTGACTCCGAGCGTCCCGAATGCCGCAAAATAGGAGTATATATATGATGCAAAAAACACAACAAACTCTACCGATTATCCCTTGGATGGGTGGTAAACGCCGTTTGGCAAAACACCTGTTGCCCATGTTTCCCGAGCATTCTTGTTATGTCGAGCTGTTTTCCGGTGGCGCGGCGTTGTTCTTTATGCGCCTAATGCCTGCTAAAGTAGAGGTACTCAACGACATCAACGGACAGCTCATCAACCTGTACCGCGTGGTGCAACATCACTTTGACGAGTTCGTCCGCCAGTTCGAGTGGACACTGACAAGCCGAGAGGTCTTTGCCCGCCTGCAAAGCACGCCGCCTGACTGTATGACCGATATTCAACGTGCCGCTCGGTTCTTTTACCTTCAACACAACGCCTTCGGCGGCAAGACTGTACATCAACATTTTGGTACGGCTACCACTTCAAAAGCTTGGGATGCGTCTCAGATTAGGGCAAAACTGACAGCAGCCCAAGCACGTTTGAGAGGGGTGTTCGTCGAAAACGAACCGTGGGAGCGTTGTTTCAAGCGATATGACCGCGAGCATACCTTCTTCTACGCAGACCCGCCGTACTGGCAAACCGCAGGTTACGACCACGCATTCGATTGGTCGCAGTATGAGCTGCTGGCCAAAGCGATGGCGGAGAGCAAGGGCAAATTTATGCTATCTATCAATGACCACCCTGATATAAGGGAGTTGTTCAAAGACTTCCGCATCACACAGCTTGAGCTTGCCTATACGGTTGGCAGAGACAAAACCGGTAAA
>CAKARM010000167.1:0-5048 GCA_916720585.1 uncultured Neisseria sp. | reverse complement strand
ATGCTGTTTGGCATTTCAGACGACCTTTGTATTGCGGTACAATCCACATTGCTCGTTGCATAATATAGTGGATTAACTTTAAACCAGTACGGCAAGGCGAGGCAACGCCGTACTGGTTTAAAGTTAATCCACTATAAAAGCATCAGATGAAGCACCGAGTCAATCTCATTTTTTCCGTAAACCATAAGAAAGCACATTGATGAAAACCCTCGCATTCCTCCTGCTAACAAGCTTTTCCCTGCACGCTGCCGCACAAGATTATTTTCTGACGGAAGACCGTCTCAGCAGCGGCTCATTGACACTCAACGGCAAACAGGTTTCTGTCAATACAGTCAATCCAAACGGCCATGTCTGTAATTATGAAGGCACAATCAAAAACCGTACCAGCAAAAACCGTAATGGCTGCGTCGTACATTTTTCCTTTACCAACAACAGCGTGAAGCTGAACATTCCTGATTCAGCCCGCGAAGCCTGCCAAGAATACTGCGGACATAATGCATCTTTCGAGGCGACCTATGAAAAATTGCCTGCCGCCTGTTCTGCAAAAGGCGCGGCAGCAATGGAAAAACGTTTTCAGGCCGCCTATCAGGGCAAACGCTACCGCGATGCTGTCGCTATCAAACAACGTTATCTCAACGAATGCGACAAGTTCCTCGATCTGACCGAATGGATGCGGACGCTGAACGACTTGTCCGTCAGCTATAAAAATGCCGGAGACAAAGCGGCATGCCGCAAGGCGCTTGCCCCGATGGACAAATGGCTGGAGGGTTACCAGCGGAGCTACCTCTACGAAGAAGAATACAAACGAGAAGCCGCTGCCGCACAATTTAATTTGAAGCAATGCAGCGACAAATAATCGCCGCCCGTCATCGAATCCCACGCTAGTCAGGGAATAGGAAAAGTTCGCCTCTTCGGCAAACAAGGTCGTCTGAAAACAAACGCCGCAGGTTGTGTTCAACCTGAAGCCGTTTTCAGACGACCTTTTATCTGGTTTGGAAAGCCGGCGTATTAAATTTAAATCAGAGCGGGCAGTGCAGTGCCGTACGGGTTTGCACTTGACCCATACCCCCTTCAAAACAAAACGGGCGGCTTGGATGGCCGCCCGTTTGTTTGTCCCGTTGTTTATTTGATGATTTGGTTCAGCTCGCCTTTGGCGTAGCGGTTTGCCATTTTCTCAAGGGAAACGGGTTTGATTTTGCCTGCCTGACCTTCGCAACCGAATGCGAGGTAGCGGTCGAGACAGATTTGTTTCATGGCTTCGACGGTTTTGCTCAGGTATTTGCGCGGGTCGAATTCAGACGGGTTTTCTGCCATGAAGCGGCGGATGGCGCCGGTGGAGGCGAGGCGCAGGTCGGTGTCGATATTGACTTTGCGCACGCCGTGTTTGATGCCTTCGACGATTTCTTCTACGGGTACGCCGTAGGTTTCGCCGATTTTGCCGCCGTATTCGTTGATGACTTTCAGCCATTCTTGCGGAACGGAGCTGGAGCCGTGCATGACGATGTGGGTGTTGGGCAGGGCTTGGTGGATTTCTTTGATGCGGTCGATGCGCAATACGTCGCCGGTGGGCGGACGGGTGAATTTGTATGCGCCGTGGCTGGTACCGACGGCGATGGCGAGCGCGTCCACGCCGGTGTCTTTAACAAAGCGCACGGCATCTTCGACGCTGGTGAGCATTTGGTCGTGGGAGAGTTTTCCTGCCGCGCCTACGCCGTCTTCTTCGCCGGCTTCGCCGGTTTCGAGGTTGCCCAATACGCCGATTTCGCCTTCGACGGACACGCCGCAGGCGTGGGAGAAGTTAACGACGGTACGGGTGGCATTGACGTTGTATTCGTAGGTGGACGGGGTTTTGCCGTCTTCGAGCAGCGAGCCGTCCATCATGACGGAGGAGAAGCCCAGTTGGATGGAGCGTTGGCACACGTCGGGCGATGCGCCGTGGTCTTGGTGCATAACGACGGGGATGTGCGGGAATTCTTCAACGGCCGCCAAAATCAGGTGGCGTAAAAACGGCGCGCCTGCATATTTGCGCGCGCCGGCGGATGCTTGAACGATAACGGGAGCGTTGACTTGGTCTGCGGCTTCCATGATGGCGCGCATTTGTTCGAGGTTGTTGACGTTGAATGCGGGCAGGCCGTAGCTGTTTTCAGCGGCATGGTCGAGCAGTTGGCGCATGGATACGAGTGCCATTTAAATCTCCTTGGTGAGGTAGCGGGATGGTGATGTGGGAAATTATAATGTTTTTCTTATTAAAAAACTACACAGGGCTACATCAGTTTTATATATTAATGAGATTTTGGGCGGCTGCGGCGGGCAAACGGTGCGGTCGGTATTTTTCTGGCATGGTTTATAATAACGGTTTGTTTTCGGGGTCGTCTGAAACGGCGGCGGGAGGTGTGTGATGGCTAAGTTGGCAGTGGCGGATGTGGATGCGGTGTTGTTTCAGACGACCTTGCGCGTGCAGGTGGGCGATGTGAATTACGGCGGCCATTTGGCGAACGATGCCGTTTTGCGTTTGTGCCACGAGGTGCGGATGCGTTGGCTGGCGGGTTTGGGCTGGAGCGAAACGGACGCGGGCAGCGCGGGGCTGATTATGGCGGACGCGGCGGTGCAATATTTGGCACAAGGTTTTTACGGCGATGAATTGTCGGCGGAAATGGGCGTCGAGGACATCGGCAAGGGCGGGTTCGCGCTGCTGTTCCGCCTGACGCGCATCGCGGACGGCAAGGTGCTGGCGCGGGCGCGTACGGGCATGGTGTGTTTCGATTATGTGCGCCAAAAAGTTTGCCGGTTGCCGGAAGCTTTGAAAACCGTGTTGGAGGTCGTCTGAAAATGTTGGCGCGCGATTTCGGACTGTCTTTGGACGGCTATTTGAAAATGTTGGGGCAACAGGGCAAGTCGGCGCACACGCTGTCTGCCTACGGGCGCGATTTGACCGAACTCGTGCGGCTTTTGACGGAAGGGTCGTCTGAAACGGCGCAGGATTTGACGCGGCGCGATTTTGTGGCGGCGTTGAAACGGCTGTCGCAACAAGGCTTGAGCGAACGGACGCTGGCGCGCAAATTGTCGGCTTGGCGGCAATATTGCGGCTGGCTCGTGCAATCGGGCATGATGGACAACGACCCGACCTTCAACCTGAAAGCCCCGCGCCTGCCCGAACGCCTGCCCAAGGCCCTGCCGCAGGAAGAGTTGAACCATATGCTCGACAGCGCGCCTGCCGACGACAGTTTGGCGGTGCGCGACCATGCCTTGTTTGAACTGATGTACGGCAGCGGCCTGCGCCTGAGCGAGATACACGGTTTGGATTTGGGCGATGTGTTGCTGGACGAAGGCTGGGTGAGCGTAACCGGTAAAGGCAGGAAAGAGCGGCAAGTCCCGTTGTCGGGCAAAAGCGTCGAAGCCTTGCGCGCCTACCTGTCCGAACGCGTGGCGGCAGACGGCGAAACCGCGCTCTTTACCGGCAAAAACGGCACGCGGCTCGGGCAGCGGCAAATCCAAAAACGCCTTCAGGCATGGGCGGTGCAGCAGGGCAGCGGGCAACACATTTCCCCGCACATGATGCGCCACAGCTACGCCAGCCACCTTTTGCAATCCTCGCGCGACATCCGCGCCGTGCAAGAACTGTTGGGACACAGCAACCTCTCAACCACGCAGATTTATACCAAGCTGGATTTCGACCATCTGGCCAAGGTTTACGACGAGGGGCATCCGCGGGCGAAACGGAAAAAGTGAAGGGGGCGGTTTGAGAGGTTCCATCTCTAATGCTTAGCATACGCAAAGGTCGTCTGAAACCATTTCAGACGACCTTTAAACCTCTAAACATCCCATCCGACATCAATCCTCCCGCTTGCGCACCTCCGCAGGCGTGCAGTCGAAATATTGCTTGAATGCCTGCGTGAAGCTGGATGTGTGTCCATAGCCGCAACGGTAGGCGATTTCGCTGATGCTCTCTTTGCCCGTCGTCAACGCATACAGCGCATATTGCATATGTTTGTGCCGCAGCCAGTCGCTGACGGTAATCCCGAAATAATCCCGCAGGCGGCGTTGCAGCGTCCGTTCGCTGACGTGCAGCGCGGCGGCGAGTTCCGCCACTTGGTGCGCGCCTTGGTCAAATGCCTGATTCAAACCATGCACAAACCCATCCCCATCCGACGGGCGAACCGTTCCGCCCGATTTTTCAGACGATGGCGACAACGGATAACGGCTGCAAAAATCGTGCCACAATCCCGCAAGTAACTGCAAAGCATCGGCTTCGCGCTGCAAAACATCGCCCAATCCGTCGCCCTGCGCCGACAGCATCAAACTGTTTTCCGCCAAAGCGCGCAATTCATCGCTCAAATGCCAATGCCGCACCGTCTCGCGGTAAACCGCCGGCAACATCGCCGCGTATTGCGGTTGCGACAGCCATTGCTCTATGCCTTTCAACGTGATTTTCGCCGTTTTCTCCCCTTGATAGAGATAACGGCTGAACAAAATCTCCTCCTCCGCAGCAATCAACACCACCCGTCCGCCGTCAGCCTCAATCTGATAGCGGTTTTGATTGATGGCGAAATCCAAACGCCCCTCCAGCAGCAGGATGAACGAAATATAAGGCTCGGCAAGCTGCGTGCTTTGGAAATCCTTTTGCGCGGTCACGCAGCCGCCATGCAGGGAAATGCCGCTGTGCAGCGTATCGAAACGGTAATTGCCGCTCAGATAATCGCTGCCGCCACCTTGTTGCACCAGTCGGACGAAATGCTGGCTGTTTAAAGAGTCTCTTTCCATAAATCATTTTATTTTCAACAGACTGCCAAACACAATAACACCGATTTCCCTTCAGGTAAACCGACACGAAGGTCGTCTGAAACCCAAATCTTCGTTCTTTTTCCCAAAAACGCTTCTGATAAAAAAGGGGCGGTCGGTTGCAGCGGGTGATGTAGAGCGAATACAAAAAGGTCGTCTGAAAACCTGATTTCCAAAGTTTTCAGACGACCTTTGTTATGTTTGGCGGTTAAGCGGCGGCAACGGTAAAGCGTTCAAACAAATGCGCTTTGTTTTCCACATCGTCGGCG
>CAKARM010000166.1:0-5151 GCA_916720585.1 uncultured Neisseria sp. | reverse complement strand
TACTGTCTGCGGCTTCGTCGCCTTGTCCTGATTTAAATTTAATCCACTATATAATACCGCAACTGTCGTCTGAAAAAATTTCAGACGACCTCAATCCCAAAAAAAAACACCATGACCCAAATCACTTTCCAACGCCCCGGACAACTCACCGCCCTGCCGCCCCTGTCACTCTACATCCACATCCCGTGGTGCATCAAAAAATGCCCGTATTGCGACTTCAATTCCCACAGCCTGAAAAACGGATTGCCCGAAGCCGCCTATATCGATGCGCTGCTGACCGATTTGCAGCTTGAATTGCCGAATATTTGGGGCAGGCCGGTGGAAACGATATTCTTCGGCGGCGGTACGCCCAGCCTGTTTCAGGCGGAATCGATTGACCGTTTGTTGAGCGGCGTGCGTTCGCTGTTGCGCTTGCAGCCGGAAGCGGAAATTACGTTGGAGGCCAATCCGGGCACGTTTGAAATCGAGAAGTTTCAAGGATTTAAAGACGCGGGTATTACGCGGCTTTCTATTGGCGTGCAAAGTTTCAACGACGATATGCTTGCGCGGCTGGGGCGCGTCCACAACGGCAAAGAAGCCTTAACCGCCATCGATACTGCGTTGAAATTATTTGATAAAGTCAATATCGACTTGATGTACGCCCTGCCGAACCAGACCGTTCAGACGGCCTTGGGCGACGTGCAAACCGCCATCGCCACGGGTGCGACCCACATCAGCGCGTATCATCTGACGATGGAGCCAAACACGCCGTTCGGTCATACGCCGCCGAAAGGTTTGCCGCAAGACGAAGCCGCCCTCGACATCGAAGACGCGGTACACGGCGCGCTGGAAGGCGCGGGTTTTATCCACTACGAAACATCGGCTTTTGCGAAACCCGCCATGCAGTGCCGCCATAATTTGAACTACTGGCAGTTCGGCGATTATTTGGGCATAGGCGCGGGCGCACACGGCAAAATTTCCTACCCCGACCGCATCGAGCGCACCGTCCGCCGCCGCCATCCCAACGACTACCTCGCCTTAATGCAAAGTCAGCCAAGTGTTGCCGTCGAACGCAAAACCGTCGCTTCCGAAGATTTGCCGTTCGAATTCATGATGAACGCCCTGCGCCTGACCGACGGCGTACCCGCCGCGATGTTGCAGGAACGCACGGGCGTACCCGCCGCCAAAATCATGGCGCAAATCGAAACGGCAAGACAAAAAGGTTTGTTGGCAACCGATCCGACCGTGTTCCGCCCGACCGAACGGGGACGGTTGTTTTTAAACGATTTGTTGCAATGCTTTTTGTAAGATTGGATTTTTTCAGACGACCTTGATACACCAAACCGTAACATCCGCAGACTGCCGCTTCATTAAGGTCGTCTGAAAATATCCATACCCTACACAATCACTCGGTTTTATACGATAATCGACACCGTTTTCATCAAAGCTTCCATCTTTCAGACGACCCCGACAACAGGAGAAAATCATGTCCAAAACCATCATCCACACTGACAAAGCCCCCGCCGCCATCGGCGCATACAGCCAAGCCGTGCGCGCGGGCGACACCGTTTACATGAGCGGTCAAATCCCCCTCGATCCCGCCACCATGACCGTTGTCGGCAACGGCGACTTCCGCACCGAAGCCCGCCAGGTCTTTAAAAACCTGCAAGCCGTTGCCGAAGCCGCGGGCGGCACGCTGGGCGACATCGTCAAACTCAACGCCTACCTGACCGACCTCGCCAACTTCGCCGTCTTCAACGAAGTCATGGCAGAATTCATCCAAGAACCCTTCCCCGCCCGCGCCGCCGTCGGTGTCGCCTCCCTGCCCAAAGGCGTGCAGGTCGAAGCCGAAGCCGTGCTGGTACTAAACGCATAAGACACGTAACCCGTTTTCAGACGACCTCCCACAAGCCAAAGGTCGTCTGAAACACCACACACTATCGGACAATAACAACAATGGCACACTACGCAATCGGCGATATTCAAGGCTGCTTCGACGAACTCACCCTTTTGCTCGACAAAATCAACTTCAACCACGGTACAGACACCCTCTGGCTCGTCGGCGACATCGTAAACCGCGGCCCCAAATCCCTCGAAGTCCTCCAATTCTGCATGGAACACGAAAGCAGCGTCCGCATGGTTCTTGGCAACCATGACCTGCACCTGCTCGCCGTCGGCTACGGCGAAGGTACCGTCAAGCGCAGCGACACCATCACCCCCATCCTCCAACACCCCGACAGCAAAAAAATGCTCGAATGGCTACGCTTCCAGCCCCTGCTGATCAAAGGCGTGCGCCATGTTATGGTTCACGCCGGCATCCTGCCCCAGTGGACCATCGCCCGCGCCGAACTGCTCGCCAGCGAAACCGAAGCCGAACTGCGCGGCAAAAAATACAAAAAGTTTTTCTCCAAAATGTACGGCAACAAACCCGCCGAATGGCGCGACGACCTGACCGGCTACGACCGCCTGCGCATGATTCTCAACGTCTTCACCCGAATGCGCGCGCTGACGCTGAAAAACGAACTCGATTACGACTACAAATCCACCCTCAAAAAAATGCCCGCGAACCTGCGCCCTTGGTTCAAAGCCCCCGACAGGCAAAACCTCAGCCACACCATCGTCTTCGGACACTGGTCTTCGCTGGGCTTTATGAACACCGACAACATCCTCTCCCTCGACACCGGTGCGCTTTGGGGCGGCGAACTGACCGCCATCAACCTTGCCGACCACAGCATCACCCAAGTCCCTTCCCTTGGCGGTTTGGACTGGAAAACGGCTTTGAAATAAGCCATGAAAATGAAAAAGCATAACCATTGAAGGCGGTGTGTAGGAGGGGGGGAGTCAGTTAATATAGAAGCACGTTTTCGGCAGCATAAAAAGAAAGTCGACTGAAAACTAATTTTCAGGCGACCTTACAATTTTATTGGACGCTCCCCCCTGTCTGCATGTTTTATTCAATGTTATTTCGATATGTTTTTATCAGACTTCCTCTTTCATCATACTCATAGGTAAAACCCATTATTTTGTTGTTATTAATATATTTATCAAATTTAATTAATTTTTCATCTCTATAAAATCCGACATAATAAGATATAATTTCCTTGCTTTTTCTAATTTCATCTACTTTATCCAAATTAATTTCATTATACAATTTTGCAGGATGATTATACTTAGGGAAACTCATTCCTAAATAGTACTTAACGGTCAAATCATTATATGGAATATTTTTTTCAAGTGGATGTGACATACTTGAAGCACCTATCAAAAGCAAAATAGTCCCAATTGCTCCAACCAACAACTTTTCCATTTACTTTCTCCAATTCAAAGCCTAATTTCTTTAGAACGCTTTTTATGTAAAAAAACAGATAGTTCAGACGATCTCAAAGAAGATATTGAGGTCGTCTGAAAAACAAAAAATACATGCATAAACTCCTTACATTCCATGCATCAGAATCCGGAGTTTAATTGAGCCATGTACTTACAACCTGCAATTACCAACTGGTTATAGGCCTATGCAAATTTGCCCAAAATTTTAATAATGATTGTTCAAAGAAGTGAAACTCAGAGAAGTCTTTTGCCACAACCAAACCTAATTCTTTGAAAAGATATTTAAATTTCCCCCTTTCAATTCCATCATATTTATTTAATAACTCAGAAAGTCCTTTTTCTGATGAGATATTAATTTCATTATAGTATATTGGAATTATTTCTTTTTTATCATAAAAAATCGTAATTTGCGTCAATTTTTCATTATCAAATCTAAGCGCAAAATTATTTATCCATAAGATATTTTTCTTATCCGGGATAATTTTTTCTAATATATCATATTCTTTTATAATATCCGATAGAGAACTGTTAAATTCAAAATTACCTACTGACACATGAGGAATAAATATCAATTTACCATAAAATGTAATTAGACTTTTAAGTTTACTTTTTTGGAAGTCTAAGTATCTTAGACCCCTATTTTCATATAAATCTTTTATACTTTCATCGTAAATTAAAACCTGTAGAAACAATTTACCCTTATAATCAATATATAAAGCTAAATTATATTGTGGAAAAGTATAAAAATAGTTTTCTTCACCCGAAATTTCTACCAGAGGATTCTCCTCTTCTGCAAATTTTTCGAGATTGGAGAAGTTAATAATTTTTCCATTTAAGCTAAATTCATCACAAGTTTCAGAAGATGATACAGTAATCACTTGTGAATCAGATTGTATCTTGTGCTTTCTATCAAACTCTAATGAACAACTAGACTTATTTAAAGTAGCATCATCTAAGTCAACCTTTCTTTGCCCCAAAGTAATCCCATTTAAGGAATTATTCAAAATTTTCAACATCTTGCTTATCTCCTATTTAATCTACGGCATTCTGTCTTGGTAATATGCCCGTCACTAATTGCATAATCGATCATCTTGCCTGCTTTTCTGAATTTGCCTTTATCAATTAATTGCGCCTCTATCGGGAGAGACGGCTTCAAAGGAAGTATTGTCTTTCAAAAACTGTAAATAACGCTAGGATTTCTTGCCATCAAGGTCGTCCGAAAAACAGTTTTCGTAAAGTCGAAACCTTGTTTCAGACGACCTTTCGTTTGCCTTAAAGCATTTCTTATTATGCGGTATTTCATATAAAATACCGGTCTAAAGGCCGTCTGAAACAAAGGTTGCTCAAGTCGATACCTTTATTTCAGACGGCTCGTCTTTCAAAATACCATCCCTCTGAGGAATACTCCATGCCAGAATACCGCTCCAAAACCTCCACCCACGGCCGCAATATGGCGGGTGCACGCGCATTGTGGCGCGCCACCGGCGTGATGGAAACCGACTTCGGCAAGCCCATCATCGCCGTTGCCAACTCGTTCACCCAATTCGTGCCCGGACATGTCCACCTGCACAACATGGGCCAACTGGTTGCCCGCGAGATTGAAAAAGCCGGTGCAATCGCCAAAGAATTCAACACCATCGCCATCGACGACGGCATCGCCATGGGACACAGCGGCATGCTGTACTCCCTGCCCAGCCGCGATTTGATTGCCGACTCCATCGAATACATGGTCAACGCCCACTGCGCCGACGCGCTGGTGTGCATTTCCAACTGCGACAAAATCACCCCGGGAATGCTGATTGCCGCCATGCGCCTGAACATCCCGACCATCTTCGTTTCCGGCGG
>CAKARM010000165.1:0-5181 GCA_916720585.1 uncultured Neisseria sp. | reverse complement strand
TCCGCCCGCGCCGCCCCAACCGCGACGAACTGCTCGCCATCAAACGCGGCGAATCTTCCTACGAAGACCTGCTGGGAAAAGCGGAACGGCTGATGGCAGAAGTGGAAACAGCGTTTGAGGCCGCCGACCTGCCCGAAACGGTAAATGCCGCTTCGGCTTTGGCGGCTTTGGTTGATGTGAGGGAAAAAATTTACGGATAGATGGCGAAAGGTCGTCTGAAAATGGGAACGGCAAGATTTATCGTGAATAGACTTTAAAAAATCGCTCCATTTGAACCAAACATCAGCCCCATAAATAAAGGGGTCGTCTGAAAATCTGTTTTCAGACGACCCCTATCTTTTTTATAGTGGATTAACTTTAAACCAGTACGGCGTTACCTCGCCTTGCCGTACTATCTGTACTGTCTGCGGCTTCGTCGCCTTGTCCTGATTTAAATTTAATCCACTATAAAACTCAATAATCTGTTTCAAATCAATCCGCTTCCAACACCACTTTCATGGCTTGGTTTTCGGCGGCGTGTTTGAACACATCATAAGCTTTTTCCAATTCGCTGAATTTGAAACGGTGAGTCAGCATTTTGGTGTAATCGACGGAGCTGCTGGAAATTGCCTTCATCAGCATTTCGGTGGTATTGGCGTTGACCAAACCGGTTGTGATGGCGAGGTTTTTAATCCAGAGTTTTTCGAGTTTGAAATCAACGGATTGACCGTGCACGCCGACGACGGCGATATGACCGCCCGGTTTGACGATGTCTTGACACATATTCCATGTGGCGGGGATACCGACGGCTTCAATCGCGCAGTCCACGCCGTCTTCGCCGACGATGGCAAAAACTTGTTTGGATACGTCGCCGGAAGCTGGGCTGATGGTATGAGTCGCACCCAGTTCTTTAGCCAGTTTCAAACGGTTTTCGTCCATATCGCAAACGATGATGGCAGCGGGGCTGTACAGTTGGGCAGTCAACAGGGCGGACATGCCGACAGGGCCTGCGCCTGCTATGAATACGGTGTCGCCGGGTTTGACATCGCCGTATTGCACGCCGATTTCGTGGGCGGTCGGCAAGGCGTCGCTCAACAGCAGGGCGACTTCTTCATTGACGTTGTCGGGCAGCGGAACAAGGCTGTTGTCGGCATAAGGCGTGCGGACGTATTCGGCTTGCGTGCCGTCGATCATGTAGCCCAAAATCCAGCCGCCGTTGCGGCAGTGTGAATAGAGTTGGATTTTGCAGTTGTCGCAAGTACAGCATTTGCTGACGCATGAAATAATGACTTTATCACCGACCTTGATGTTTTTTACAGCCTCGCCGACTTCTTCTACAATACCGATGCCTTCATGGCCAAGGATACGACCGTCGGCGACTTCGGGGTTTTTGCCTTTCCAAATACCCAAGTCGGTACCGCAAATAGTGGTTTTGACGATTTTCACCACTGCGTCGGTCGGATCGATAATCTGCGGACGGGGTTTTTCTTCAAAACGGATGTCGTTTGCGCCGTGATAAACCATTGCTTTCATGCTGATACTCCTTGCTTGTTGATAAATAATTTCAATACCGCAATAAAGTCTCTTTATATGAGTTATATACCCCTATAAAACGTAAGTCAATAAGAATTATTTTCACAATGTTATACCATAACATTTTGTTTTCAATATAAATAAAACCACTGATTGATATTAATGAACACACCCATCCCCTTCTCCGAACGGCTCATCCGCTGGCAAAAACAACACGGCAGGCACCACCTGCCTTGGCAGGTCAAAAACCCTTATTGCGTCTGGCTTTCCGAAATCATGCTCCAGCAGACGCAGGTTGCCACCGTTTTAGACTACTATCCGCGTTTCTTGGAAAAATTCCCGACCGTGCAGGCACTTGCCGCCGCGCCGCAAGACGAAGTGTTGTCGTTGTGGGCGGGCTTGGGCTATTACAGCCGCGCGCGCAATCTGCACAAAGCTGCGCAACAAGTCGTCGGGCAATTCGGCGGTGCGTTTCCATCCGAACGCAAAGACTTGGAAACCCTCTGCGGCGTCGGCAGAAGCACCGCCGCCGCCATTTGCGCCTTTGCCTTCAACCGCCGCGAAACCATTTTGGACGGCAACGTCAAACGCGTACTCTGCCGCGTGTTCGCCCGCGACGGCAATCCGCAGGACAAAAAATTCGAAAACTCGCTCTGGACACTTGCCGAAAGCCTGCTGCCGTCTGAAAACGCCGATATGCCCGCCTATACGCAAGGCTTGATGGACTTGGGCGCAACCGTGTGCAAACGGACAAAACCCTTGTGCCATCAATGCCCGATGGCGGACATCTGCGAAGCGAAAAAGCAAAACCGCATCGCCGAGCTGCCGCGCAAAAAAACCGCCCCCGAAGTGCAAACCCTGCCGCTTTACTGGCTGATTGTCCGCAACCCAGACGGCGCAATTTTGCTGGAAAAACGCCCCGCCAAAGGCATTTGGGGCGGGCTGTATTGCGTGCCGTGTTTTGAAACCCTGAACGAAACATACGTTTGCGCCGAAAAGCTCGGCATTTTTTCAGACGACCTTTCCGAGCAACCCGCCCTTACCCACCGCTTGACGCATCGTTTATTGATGATTACGCCGTTTGAAGCGAAAATCAGTTCGCCCGACACGCTGCCCCGTTCTGAAAACGCATCAAAAGATAACCGCTTCTGGGTGAAACCCGAAAATTTGGCGGATTACGGTTTGCCCAAACCGCTGGCAGATTATTTGAAACAACGGCAGCAGGCATTGTTTTAAAAATGCTTGAAAACCAAACAGGCAGCATCCAACTCTAAAACACAATAAACATACCCGCGCGTTATACAAACCTGCCCGCGCCCGTCAGGAATCCCATGCACACACTCCCCCTGCTTACCCAACAGTTCGCCGAACTCTCGCCGTTTTTCTATTCCCGCGTTTCCCCTGAGCCGCTGACCGCGCCCTACTGGGTCGCTTTCAATACCGATTTAGCGGCAGAGTTGAATCTGGATACAGATTTTCAGACGACCGCCAACCTTGCCTACCTCAGCGGCAACGCACCGCAATACGCGCCCGCGCCCATTGCCGGCGTTTACAGCGGCCATCAGTTCGGCGTCTATACCCCGCGCCTTGGCGACGGGCGCGCGCTCCTGATTGGCGATTCCGTCGATGCCGCGGGACAACGCCAAGAGTGGCAGCTCAAAGGCGCAGGTAAAACGCCCTACTCCCGCTTTGCCGACGGGCGCGCCGTCTTGCGCTCCTCCATCCGTGAATATCTCTGTTCCGAAGCCATACACGGTCTCGGCATCCCCACAACCCGCGCCCTCGCCCTGTGCGGCAGCGACGACCCCGTTTATCGGGAAGCCGTCGAAACTGCCGCCGTCCTGACCCGCATCGCCCCGAGCTTTCTGCGTTTCGGCCATTTCGAATACTTCTACTACACCGGCCGCGAAGCCGAAATCCAACAACTTGCCGACTACCTCATCCGGCATTACTACCCCGACTGCCGAGATGCCGACAATCCCTACGCCGCCCTGTTGGAACAAATCCGCAACCGCACTGCCGATACCGTCGCCGCATGGCAAAGCGTCGGCTTCTGCCACGGCGTAATGAATACCGACAACATGTCTGCACTGGGGCTGACCATAGACTACGGCCCTTTCGGCTTCCTCGACGATTACGACCGCCGCCACGTCTGCAACCACTCCGACACCCAAGGCCGCTACGCCTACAATGCCCAGCCCTTCGTCGCCCATTGGAATTTCTCCGCCCTCGCCTCCTGCTTCGACACCCTCGTCCCACACGACACCCTCGAGAAACTCATCGACGGCTGGACAGAAGTTTTTCAGACGACCTATTTAGAGAAAATGCGCCGCAAACTCGGTTTGCAGCAAGCAGACAAAAGAGACGACGAAAGCCTTATCGCCGACCTCTTCGCCGCCCTGCAAGACCAAAAAACCGACTTCACCCTGTTTTTCAGGAACCTGTCCGAAGTCAGCAATACACACGGCGAACCCCTCCCGCCCAAACTCGAACAAACCTTCAAAAACGGCGTTCCGCCCGCCTTCATCCGCTGGCTCGGACGCTACCGCCAACGCCTGCGTGCCGAAAACAGCGTTCCCGCCGAACGCGCAAAACGCATGAACCGAACCAATCCGCTCTACATCCTGCGCAACTACCTTGCCGAACAAGCCATCGCTCAAGCCCGAAACGGCGACTACCGCGAAATCGAACGCCTGCGCCGCTGCCTCGCCCGTCCCTTTGACGAACAGGCAGAGTTCGCCGACCTTGCCGAACCGCCGCCCGAAGGCAGCATTCCGGTTTGCGTCAGTTGCTCAAGTTAGACGTTGAAGAAGACAAAAAGGTCGTCTGAAAATATTCAGACGACCTTGACCGTAAAGAACGATATCAACAAAAATACGCCCATGCCCCATTTAAACGGCGACACATCTTTTGCAACCAACCGAACAGACCGATCCAAAAAAGGAAAACAGATGAAAACCATCCGCATCAAAATCTGCGGCATCACCCGCCCCGAAGACGCCCGAAAAGCCGCCGAGCTGGGCGTCGATGCCATCGGTTTGGTTTTTTACGCCTCCAGCAAACGCGCCGTCACGCCCGAACAGGCAAAAAAAATCGTAGCAGCCCTTCCCCCTTTCGTCTCCGTCGTTGCCTTATTCGTCAATGAAACAGCAGAAACCATCCGCGAAACCCTCCGGCAAGTACCCATCGACATCATCCAATTTCACGGCGACGAAGATGATGAATTTTGCCGTCAGTTTGACCGCCCCTATCTCAAAGCCATACGCGTCCAATCCGCTTCAGACATCGAAGCCGCACAAACCCGATTCCCCAACGCCCGCGCCCTATTGTTTGATGCCTACCATCCCAACGAATACGGCGGCACAGGTCTGAGCTTTGACTGGACGCTGCTGCCGGACAATCTGACCAAACCTTGGATTCTGGCAGGCGGCTTAACTCCGCAAAATATCGCAGCAGCCATCCAAACCAGCAATGCGGCGGCAGTCGATGTTTCAGGTGGCGTGGAAAGTGCCGGCGGCATCAAAGACGAAGCCAAAATGGCTGCCTTCATCCAAGCCGTCCGCGCCATTCGGTAAACCTTTTGGTCACAAAAACCGCTGACGCATTTTATACCGCTTATAGTGGATTAAATTTAAATCAGGACAAGGCGACGAAGCCGCAGACAGTACA
>CAKARM010000164.1:0-5189 GCA_916720585.1 uncultured Neisseria sp. | reverse complement strand
ACAGGTTTCAGACGACCTTTCGTTTAATATGCTTGGTTTAATTAACCCGGTTTGCCGTCCAAACGCGGGCGGATGAGCCAAGGGATGTATTTCCATGCGTAAAGTAGCAAGGACAGGGCAAACAAGACTGCGGAAGTGCGGATGCTGTGGGTGTAACCGGTGCCGCTGACGAAGGTTGCAATGATGCGGATGACAGTGGCGGCTATCATCAGCCAAAAGGCGACGGGTACGGATTTGGGTGGCGGATAGATGGAGTTGCCGGTATGCCCGAGCGCGGTGCGCGCCATCATGCCCAATGTCAGGACGCCGATGCCGCCGACGCCGATGAGATGTACGCCAAGATTAAGGAAAGAGCTGTGGAAATAGGAAGCACCGATGGCAATCAATCCCAATCCTGTGAACAAATAGCCTGCGAACAAAATCCACAGCATCGGTTCTTTCAAAACGGCTTTATACCACCAGCGGTAAACCTGTACGGTAAAAATCACGCCCGCTGCAAAGGCAAAAGCAGATGAAAGCCAAGGCAGGGCATGGTGCGCCATCAGCATGGCAGTCAGCATGGGCAGCCAGAGGGACGCATGCGCGACCCACATCGGACTGGGGATTTGCGGAACGTTCAGGCGCTTGGAGGTAAAAAAGGAAATAATCCGCATGCCGATAAGGCCGATAAAGCCTGAGACCATAATCAGACCGGACTGCAGCCCGCTGAGCAATGCAGATGCGTTTCCGGCATGCAGTTGGAAGTGGAATGCGGCGTGCGTGCAGCCCAGGACGACGATGGCGAATACGGCGACGTAGTTGCGTTTGTTTTTGGAACGGATGACGGGCAATGCCATGCAAACTGCGCCGTACCAAAAAAACAGCGTACCGAGTATGCCGCTGGCGGTTGCGCCCCAGCCTGGAATGAAAACGGCAATCCTTGCTGCCAACCAAAAAGCGGTTAATCCAGCCAAAACGCCGCCGCGCGTGGGCGGCTGCCCCGTCCAAGTGGCAACGGCGGTCAATAGGAAGGCAATGACGACGAGTCCGGCATAGCCCCAGATCATCTCATGGGCGTGCCAATAAAAATTGGACAACTCGGGCGTACCCGTATAGCCGAAGCCCCAAAGCAGGATGGAGAGTGCGCCGTATAGTGCCGCCAGCGAGTAAAACGGGCGGAATGCCATTGCCCAAACAGGGTGTTTGAAAAAGGCGGTCATGGTAGTTCCTTGGTTTGTTTTTTGAATGGTTTGTTTTAGGTTTGAATAGACAGGAGGGTCGTCTGAAAACGCTAAAATCATGCTTTTGGATTTTTCAGACGACCTTTTTCAGATTCCTTCGGGTTCCGGCAAAAACGGCTCGACTGCGGGAAACAGTTCGCGTTCTTCAAAACGGGCATGGTCGCGCAGGGTAACGGCAAAGTCCTTATTCCATGCTTCGTTAAGATATTCAGGATTTGCCATCATACTGCGCAGTTTGGCGTGTTCGGCTTCGAAACGTTCGCGCATCGCAACAGGAATATTCTGCCAATGCGGGGCGAACATGGTTTCTTCTTCGACAAAATGCGGTTCCAATTCAAGGAAATGGGCTTCAAGCTCTGTTTGATGGCTTTCAGCAGGCGCGCGCAGGAGGCGGACGCAGAGTGAAAGGGCGTGATGGTGTTCGCGGGAAAGTTCGATAAGTGCTGGGTGGCGTTTTAACGGCTTCATAATATTTGATTATAATGATAATAAATTATCAAACTACACTGGATTAATTTAAATGTTTCAGATATTATGAAACTTAATCATATATAAAGTCAAACACATAACGGCGACAATTTCCCACTGGAAACACTGCCGCCGCCCTAAAAAAATAATATATTCTGAACAGAGAAAACCATGTATCTGACGCAACATACGGATTATGGTCTGCGGGTATTGATTTATGCGGCCATAAACGACGATTCGTTAGTCAATATCGGAACCATTGCCGAAGCCTATAACATTTCAAAAAGTCATTTGATGAAAGTCGTTACCGCGCTTGTCAAAGGCGGATTCCTGACCAGCATAAGAGGGAAAGGAGGCGGACTGCGTCTTGCCGACACACCCGATAAAATCAATGTCGGCGCGGTCGTTCGCCATCTTGAACCCATGCAGGTTGTCGAATGCATGGGGGAAAACAACGAATGCCTGATTACACCGTCTTGCCGTCTTACCGGCATTTTGGGCGGAGCGATTAAGGCTTTCTTTGCGCATTTGGACGGGTTTACTTTGCAGGATCTGCTCAATAAACCAACCTACGATTTGCTATACGAACCCAAAATCGAAATCGTTGTCGAAAAAACAGACGATAAATCGGCATAAGCTACCTACTCTGCCGATATGTTTTAAGAGACTTAACTGAAAACCCGCACAATCCCAAAATAGGAAACATCTGATCATTCTTGTAACCACAACATTTCACAAGCATCAAATTTTCTATTTTCAGACGACCTTTTTGGGAAAGTGTACGGGTCTATCCCGCTATTCAAGCCACACCAACTACCGACCTGCAATAGCGGGAATCAATCTAAGAACACAAGCCAATCAATAAAATATAGTGGATTAAAATAAAAATGAGACAAGGCGGCAACGCCCGCTGTGTACGGGTAGTACATAAGGGCGTTGGCAACGCCGTATCATTGCAATTTTAATCCACTATAATATTTTTGCAGCTTTTTCTCCTCTAAGGCACGCCATCTCCATCGTTTTATCCAAACCACTTTTATTGTAAATTTGTGAACTTTTCCGGATGAACAACTTCTAATGCAGTTGACTGAGGCGTCGCTTCCTCTTTTTCTTTTGTTTTATTGTGATAATGAATAGCAATATCAAAATATTGCATTGTACATATTAATATTTTAGATTATTTCAAAATAAATATTAACTCAAAAAACAGATGTAAAAACAGGTTGCAAACAAAAATTGTTGCTATTATCATGCGTCGATTATGAATAAAGACCGAATTTTAATCCCAGTAGCCGTCATTACCGTATCATTGCTTCACGCGGGCTTGATTGCGCTTTTGTGGGAAACATATAAACCGCTTATACCGGAAATGGCAAATATTGAGTTTGTCGATTTGGCGGATTTAGGTGGTGGCGACGGAGGTGGAGACGGCACCCCCGAAGGCGAAGGTGCGCCTGCCGCTCCCGAAAAAACACCCGAACCGCAAAAACCTAAGCCACAGCCTAAACCCAAACCGGTCGAACAGCATAAACCACAGTTTAAGCCGGTCATAACAAAAAAAGCGGATGCTGATATCCAGCAGCCGAAAGAGAAGCCCAAGCCGGTTGAAAAACCAAAGCCTGAGCCAAAACCCGAACCCAAACCGGAACCGAAGCCTGAACCTAAACCTGAACCACGTCCAGAGCCTAAACCCCAACCCAAACCAGAATCCAAGCCTGCACCTAAAGCCTCGGACTACACCAGCAGCAGTAAAACCGGGCCGAATACTGCGGAAAATGGTAAAGGCAACGGACAAGGTAAGGCTCCTCATGGCGACAGCAAAGGAAACGGCGGAGGCAACAAAGGCCCTGGTAACGGACAAGGTGAAGGCAGCGGTCCCGGCAGTGGTGGCAACAAAGGCGAACATGGTTCAGGTAGTGGCAGCGGTGGCGGTTCCGGCGGTGGAAATGGCCCTGGAACAGGACCTGGTAGTAGTAGAGCCAATCCGGTTAAAGGTGGCACTTGCCATATTCCTAAACCGCCATATCCGCCTATGGCGGCAGAAAACGGAGATACAGGTACAGTTATGCTGAGTGTCTTGGTTGGCCCAGGAGGAAAAGTTGCTGAAGTTAAAATTTTAAAACGCAGTGGCTCCAATGCTCTTGACCAAGCTGCGCGTAAAGCAGTTAAAAATGGTGCTTGCAATGCCTCTGTCTGGACTGAATTCCGAGTCCCGGTCTCTTTTACTCTTGAGTAATCGGGCGCAACACCTTTATTGACAAAAGTTTTAATTTACTTGGAAAATTTGGAAAAATTATGGATTTAAAAACAATATTCGAATCAGGCGATTTTGTTCTGATCAGTGTATTCGTGTTGATGTTAGTGATGAGCATCGTGACTTGGTGCCTGATTATCCTGCGCTCCATCAAACTGAAAAAAGCCAAAACCGCCAACGCACTCGTTAAAACGCAAATGCTTAATGCCTTTACGCTTACCGAAGCCGTGCAAAAAGTGAAAGATATTGATGCACCAATGAGCCGTGTAGCGGACGAATCCCTGCGTGCCTACCAAAGCTATCGTCAAAGCAATGCGAAAACACTTACTACCGAGCTGCCTTTGAATGAATACCTCGTCATTCAAATCCGAAACAGCATGGAACAAAACATGCGCCAGTTCGATTACGGCATGACTGCTTTGGCATCCATCGGTTCAACTGCCCCGTTTATCGGCTTGTTCGGTACGGTTTGGGGGATTTACCACGCCTTAATCAATATCGGTCAAAGCGGTCAAATGAGTATTGCCGCAGTAGCCGGTCCGATTGGTGAGGCGTTGGTGTCAACCGCCATCGGTTTGTTTGTCGCCATCCCTGCTGTCTTGGCGTACAACTTCCTCAACCGCGGTAAGAAAACCCTCTCTCAAGATATGGACGCTTTCGCACACGATTTACACGTCCGCCTGTTGAATCAAAAGGACTAAATTATGGCATTCGGCTCTATGAATTCCGGCGATGATGCACCGATGTCAGACATCAACGTCACGCCTTTGGTCGACGTGATGCTGGTACTGTTGATCGTTTTCATGATCACCATGCCCGTACTGACCCATTCGATTCCTTTGGAACTGCCGTCCGCTTCAGAAAATGCAGCGAAGCAGAAGGAAAAGCAGCCTAAAGACCCCCTGCGTCTGACCATAGATGTTAATGGCAACTATTACATCGATGGTGATTCTGCAACCAAAGCGGATATTAATACGGTCACTTCTCGACTGAAAACTGAAAAGCAGAAAAACGCCAATACCATCGTTGCCATTTCAGCAGACAAGGCCGTTGAATACGAATATGTCAACAAAGCCCTCGAAGCTGCCCGCGAAGCAGGTATTACCAAAATCGGCTTTGTGACCGAAACTAAAGCACAATAATGCCGGCAGTAAAAAAGGTCGTCTGAAAAGCATTCCTACTTTTCAGACGACCTTTTATAGTGGATTAAATTTAAATCAGGACAAGGCGACGAAGCCGCAGACAGT
>CAKARM010000163.1:0-5199 GCA_916720585.1 uncultured Neisseria sp. | reverse complement strand
TAAATGTGTTTTACGCTCCCTTAACGGAAGCGAAATATATAAGGTCGTCTGAAAACCAACTTCGGTTTCAGACGACCTTTTGGTCAAATGGGCAAGGCTCAGGATAAACCAATCCGCAGCGTGGGCTTTGTCTGCGATTTTCCGCCCGAACATCCCTATCCAATTATCCCTGTTCATCCGTGGGTAAGACCCACGCTGCGGGCGGTTGGCGGTTTAACGGATAGGGCAAAGCACAAAAGGTCGTCTGAAAAATTGGGATTCCGGTTTTCAGACAACCTTTCGCCCACTCTCTGCAATCCTTCTATAGTGGATTAACTTTAAATCAGGACAAGGCGAGGCAACACCGTACTGGTTTAAAGTTAATCCACTATATAATAGGGTCTCCACCCAACCCCATATTTCGGGGAAACCCGCCCAGCGAAAGGACATCCCATGACCGCCCTGCAAACCATCGCCGAACACCTGACCCGACACCGCCAAACCGTCACCTGCGCCGAATCCTGCACCGGCGGTCTGCTGGCGGGCGCGTTCACCAGCATTGCGGGCAGCTCGCAATGGTTTCATCAAAGTTTCGTGACTTACAGCAACCAAGCCAAAGAAGAGCGCCTCGGCGTCATGCCCGACACGCTGCTGCAACACGGCGCGGTCAGCCGCGAGACTGTTTACGAAATGGCGCGCGGCGCGAAAGCCGTCGCCCAAGCCGACTACGCCCTCAGTATTTCCGGCATCGCAGGCCCGGGCGGCGGCAGCGCGGCAAAACCTGTCGGCACGGTTTGGTTCGGTTTGTCCACGCCGACCGAATCATTGGAACAGATGCAAGTCTTCAGCGGCGACCGCGAAGCCGTCAGAACACAGGCCGTCGAGTTTGCCCTGAATTTTTTGGCAAAACATTTGGGCTGAGTTTTTTGTCGGCTGCGAATCCGTTGGCTTTTGAAAATCCGACGTGTTCGGTTTCCACATACCACATAAAAAAGCAGGGATGCCATCAAGCACCCCTGTTTTTTGTTTTCAGACGACCTTAAAACCTTGTACCCAAGCTGATGTGCCAACGGAGTTTTTTGTCTTGGTGTCCGTAGGCGACGTCGAAGGAGAACGGGGCGACGGGGCTGAACCAGCGCACGCCGAGGCCGGTACCGTGTTTCATGCTCATGCGTTTGAAGTTGCCTGCGGCATCGCCGACATCGTGGAAGACGGCGCCGGATACGCTTTTGGTAATCGGGAATTGGTATTCGAGGCTGCCGACCAGTAATGCCCTATCGGGGAGGACGGAATTGTTCGGACCTGCCAGACCGATGCTGTCGAGTTCGTAACCGCGTACGGAAGAGGCGCCGCCGGTGCGGAACATGAGGCTGGAAGGTACGTCTTCGCCTTCGCGGGCATAAACGTAGCCTGCCTGCCCGCGGACGATGAAGGTGCCGAGTTTTTTGTTTTCGGGTGTGTAGAAATAGCCTGCGCGGGCGGTGGCGCGCGCCATGGTGGTGGAGGACAGGAAGTTGCCCAGCGTTGCGCCGATTTTGCCGTCGAGGTAGTAGCCGTTTTCGGGACGCAGCTCGGTTTCGATGTTTTGGCGTTTCCACGAGGCGGTCAGCATGGTGGCGTGGCTGCGGCCGAGGTCGTAATTGGTATCGGGCACTTTGCGGTCTTCAGTGATGAATTCGATACCGAGGCGCGATTCGATGCCGTTGCGGTCGCGCACGCGCCAAATACCGCTGGTCAGGGCGCGTTTTTCAAGGTTTTGGGTGGTCGAGCGATTGTAGGATGTGTTGGTCGTCCAATATTTGCCTTCGCTGTTGCGCGGCTGGCTGATACCGGCGGCGAGGGTGGTTTCGTATTTGTCCATGTCCCAAACGACGGAGCCGATGTAGCCTTTGTTGAAGAGGTTGTAGTAGTCGTAACCGATGCGTCCGCCGAGGCCGTATTCGGAATCGTAGCGGATACCGGTTTCGAGTTTGTGGCGTTTGACTTCGGTAACGTTGACTTTGACGGGCACGCGGTCGCCTTGGAGCCGGTCGAAGTCGGCTTGAACGGATGCGCCGGAGTAATGTCCGTTTTGTTCGAGCGCTTGTTGGAAGTCAAGCAAGAGGTCGAGATCGTAGGGTGCGCCGGGTTTGAAGCGTGCCAGGCCGGCAACGACGTTTTCGGGGTAACGGCGGGTGCCGGTGATTTCAAAGTCGCCGAAATAAATGGGGCGGTTGCTTTCGACGATAACGTTCAGATCGGCGGTGTTGTTGTTGGGATTGACGGTGGCTTGGGTGTTGCTGAGTTTGGCAAGCGGGTATTTTTTGCGGGTTACTGCGCTGAGGACGGAGGTTTTGCTGCTGCTCCAGCCGTCTTGGTCAAAGTATTCGCCAACGGGCTGCTGCCAGTTTGCCATGGCTTTTTGGTAATACTCGGCAAGGTTGTTGTCTGACAGGATGTCGCCGAGGATGGCGACGCTGACGTTGTCGATTTTGGTGCGCGGGCCGGGATTGACGGCGACGGTGTAGCTCGAACCGTTGTCTTGGACATTGACGCTGCCGTTGAAATAGCCTTTGGTTTTGAGCATGGTTTTGACGTTGTCGGGCGTTTCTTCGGCGAGGAAGCCGACCTGCTCTTTGTCCAACTCTTCGTCCTGCTGCTGGGTAATCAGCGGCAGGTATTCTTCGAGCATGGATTTGACTTCGCTGTTTTTGGTTTCGATTTTGACGGGAAACTTGGGCGTCAGTTTGCCTGCTTTGGCAGCCTGCTCGGATTGCCCGCCCTGCTTGAAGCCGGGAATCGGTTCGTAGTCTTCGGCACGCGGCAGGTCTGCTGCGGCTGCGTGTCCGTAGGCAAGGGCGAGTGAGGCAATCAGGATGGGCGAAGTCAGTCTGGTCATGGCAAAAAATGTTTCAACGGCAGAAGGGTTCTAAATTCTACCATTATTTTCAATCGGGTTTAAAACCCGCCCGAGACGGAGGGGTCGTCTGAAAAGGCGGATACCAAAAAACACATTTACCCATTCAATACAAAAAATCAGGCACAAACTGTCCGACAAGTCCAAAAACAGGGCATTTTCCGCCACAACAATCGATTTGATATGTAAACCTGCGCAATAATTGATATTTTCTTTTAAAATGCAACGTTTCTTAACACATAAAGTAAGAGGATGTATCATGGCAAGTGGTAATCCACTGCTGAACGCAGTCAACCGTATCGGACTTGTCCCGCAAATCATCATCGGTTTGATGTTGGGCGTCTTGGTCGGCTCCATCTCCCCGAAAGCAGGCTTGGGCGCAGGGCTGCTCGGCGAATTGTTCGTCGGCGCATTGAAAGCCGTCGCCCCCGTATTGGTGTTCGTCTTAGTGACCGCCGCGCTGGTGCAATACCGCAAAGGCGGCGAAGCCAAAATCAAACCCATCATTATTCTGTATCTCGTCGGCACATTTGCCGCAGCTGCCGTCGCCGTTGCCGCCAGTATGGCATTCCCGACCGCGCTGGTGTTTAAAGACGTCGCCACCTCCACCCTCGCCCCGCCCTCCGGCATCATCCAAGTCCTCAAAGAGCTTTTGATGAAGCTCGTGTCCAACCCGATTAACGCCATCGCGCAAGCCAACTACATCGGCATTCTCGCATGGGCGTTGGTTTTAGGCTCTGCATTGCGCCACCACGGCTCCGACACCACCCGCCAAGTTGTCGCCGACCTCTCCGACGCCGTGACCACCGTCGTGCAATGGGTTATCCGTTTCGCCCCCTTGGGTATTTTCGGACTGGTCTCCCAAACCGTTGCCGAAACCGGCTTTTCAGCCTTCCTCAGCTACGGACGCCTGCTGGCCGTCCTGCTCGGCAGCATGGCGTTTATCGCCCTCGTCGTGAACCCGCTCATCGTCTGGTCGCAAACCCGCAAAAACCCCTACGGACTGGTCTTTACCTGCCTGCGCGAAAGCGGACTCTACGCCTTCTTCACCCGCTCCTCCGCCGCCAACATCCCCGTCAACATGGCATTGGCGAAAAAACTTGGCTTGCATGAAGACACCTACTCCGTCTCCATCCCGCTGGGCGCAACCATCAACATGGCAGGTGCAGCGATTACCATCACCGTCTTAGCCATGGCGGCCGCCCACACCAAAGGCATCGTCGTCGATTACCCCACCGCCCTGCTCCTGAGCCTCGTCGCCACCGTCGGCGCATGCGGCGCATCCGGCGTTGCCGGCGGCTCGCTGCTGCTGATCCCCGTCGCCTGCAGCCTCTTGGGCATCGACAACGACTTCGCCATGCGCGTCGTCGGCGTCGGCATGATTATCGGCGTTATCCAAGACTCCGCCGAAACCGCCCTCAACTCCTCCACCGACGTACTCTTTACCGCCGCCGCCGACTTAGGCAGCCGCCGCAAAGACTAAAGATTCGGTTGTTTCGCAAAAAGTCAAAAAGGTCGTCTGAAATTTCAGACGACCTTTTTTCTATAACACATATAAATTAGATTATTGAGTCCAACATTTCACGAACATATTCAAGTCTTCTTGCGCATTCTGGTATGCCTCTTCATAAAGCGCGGTCTCACTGTTGCTCGAGCCGTTTACGATGTTTCTGCTCTTGATTTTCTCGGGCGATTTGTTGTTTTTGCTGTTCTGCCAATGCTAAAATCCGCGCTTTGCGTGAGTTGAACATATGAATTTATATGGAAAAACAGCTGTAAAAGCCGTAGAGCTATTCGCTTATACACACGATATTAAAAAAGCATGGACGGAAGCAGTTCAAGAGTTTACTAACAGTTATTCAGCTAGAGTGAAAGGATGTCCTAAAAATGCCTTCTTCGGGCTGTGCTACGCGGGAAAAATAAAAGGAATTTCTATTCAAACACCACAAGAGAAAGAATCTAAAAATGCAGAATATGCAATTCTTGCCATCCATTTATTAAAAAAAGATATGTCTTGGGCAAATAAAAAAGCTGAACTTTGGGCAGAAATTCAAAAAATCATTGGAGAAGAAAAGAAACATAATAGCCAACTTGATGTGGTTATCGCATTATGGAATGAAGGACTCATCCAATAACGGGGTTTGAAACCACACTATCAAAACATTACAAAAAAGACCGCACTTTTTATAAAGTGCAGTCTTTTTCGCTTGTGTTTTTAGCATCTAACCTTTCTTGTGCAACAACCAAATATAGTGGATTAACTTTAAACTAGTACGGCGTTGCCTCGCCTTGCCGTACTATCTGTACTGTCTGCGGCTTCGTCG
>CAKARM010000162.1:0-5228 GCA_916720585.1 uncultured Neisseria sp. | reverse complement strand
AGTACGGCAAGGCGAGGCAACGCCGTACTGGTTTAAAGTTAATCCACTATATTATGAAACTAAAGCCGAATGTGGCGACTTTCTTATTGAATTATATCGTTTTTATTCGGTTGAGGACGTTAGCTTTGATTAAGGTGGGAGAAAGAAGCATTAAGGCTGTATGAATAATAAGGATATCGGCGTATGGCGGTATGAAGTCGGGAAAATCTGCGATATAGCATATATATAGTGTAGAATGCTGTTCAGACGACCCTTCAGACGGATTTTTCTGCAAAGTAAAAAGGTTAAGAATATTTGGATATTCGCTCCCTATTTAATCGATAACGAATTCTGGAAAAAACAATGAAAACCTTGAAATTTACCAAAATGCACGGTTTGGGCAATGATTTTATGGTGGTAAACGGTATCGGGCAGGATTTTGATCCGCTGACTGCGCCGCTTGCCGAATGGTCCGACCGTTTTAGAGGGGTGGGCTTCGATCAGTTGCTGTTGGTGGAAAAGCCGTCTTCCGATGCGGTGGATTTCCGTTATCGTATATTCAATGCGGACGGCAGCGAGGTGGAGCAGTGTGGCAATGGTGCGCGCTGTTTTGCCCGATTTGTGGCGGATAAAAGTTTGACCGATAAAAAGGAAATTTTGGTGGAAACGGCTAAGGGCGTGATTATTCCCAAGCTGTTGGACAATGGTTTGGTGACCGTGAATATGGGCAAACCGCGCTTTACGTCGTCTGAAATTCCGTTTGTACCGGTTCCTGACGAAGCGGATGATGCTTTGACGCATATGGTGATGGTCGGTCTGGAGACGGTGCAGGTCAGTTGTGTGAATATGGGCAATCCTCATGCTGTGATCGTGGTGGAGGATGTACAGACTGCGCCCGTGGCTCATTGGGGTGAAGCCATTGAGTCGCATGAGCAGTTTCCGGAACGTGTCAACGTCGGCTTTATGCAGATTGTCGATAGGGAATCTATCCGCCTGCGCGTATTTGAACGCGGCGTGGGTGAAACTCAGGCTTGCGGTACGGGGGCTTGTGCAGCTGTGGTTGCGGGCGTCCGTTTGGGGCTGTTGGCAGAAGGCGTGCCTGTGAAGGTTTCGCTGCCGGGCGGGGATTTGTTTATTACTTGGTCGCATGGTGAGGACGTTTTGATGACCGGGCCTGTTCAAACGGTTTTTGAAGGCGAGTTGCAGTATTCATGATTTGGACGAATTTGGATTTTCTCGCCGTTGTTGCTTATGGGCTGGTGTTTTTTGGATTGATTTTCCGCGCTGAAATGTTCCAGTGGTTTTGGGCTTCGGTTGTTTTGTGGCTGGGCGTGTCGATTTTGGGATCGCAGCTTTTGCCGGGAATGTGGGGGATTACCCATGTCGGTCCGTTGTTTGTCCCGCATTTTTATCTGACTTTTGCCAGTGTGTTTTTCTTTGCTTTTCATTGGAAAAAGCAGGCGGATACTGGTTTTTGGCAGGCGGATTTGCAGCATCCGTTTTTGAGCGTGTTTGCCGTCAGCAATGTATTGATGACTTTGGCTTTTGTGTCGATTGCCGCGATATTGTATTTTCTGATGCCGGGCCGTTCTTTGGCTTTTACGTTTCCGGCTTTGTTGAAACTGTACGCGCTCAAGCCTGTTTATTGGTTTATTTTGCAGCTTGTCATGATGGCGGTTTTTTATCTGCACCGCAGAAGTATTGCCAAGCAGTCGCCGGCGGTGTTCAGTAAAGCGCAACTCAGACTGGGCTGGCTGATGGCTTTGGTCATGCAGACTTTAGTCACGGGGGCGATAGTCGGAGAAATCGGACTTCATTAGGACGCATCAAGCCAAACAACCAAAAGTTATAAATAAAGAAACATTCGATATTGGTTTTTCAGACGACCTGTCTTTAATATACAGGTCATATCACATCAAAATCTGGAGTAGAAAATGAAGATTGCAAACAGCATTACCGAGCTGATCGGCAACACCCCGTTGGTCAAATTAAACCGTCTGACTGAAGGTTTGAAAGCCGAAATCGCCGTCAAACTGGAATTTTTCAATCCCGGCAGCAGCGTGAAAGACCGCATCGCCGAAGCGATGGTTGAAGCCGCCGAAAAAGCGGGCAAAATCGGTAAGGATACCGTAATTGTTGAAGCGACCAGCGGCAATACGGGTATCGGTTTGGCAATGGTGTGCGCGGCGCGCGGCTACAAGCTGGCAATCACGATGCCTGAAAGCATGAGTAAAGAACGCAAAATGCTGCTTCGTGCGTTCGGTGCGGAATTGATTTTGACACCCGCGTCCGAAGGTATGGCAGGGGCGATTGCAAAAGCACAAGCCTTGGTGGACGAACACCCCGATACTTATTTCATGCCGCGCCAATTCGATAACGAGGCGAACCCGCAAATCCACCGCGAAACGACCGCCGAAGAAATTTGGCGCGATACCGATGGTAAAGTCGATATTTTTGTGGCGGGTGTCGGTACGGGCGGTACAGTTACCGGCGTGGGCGAAGTGTTGAAAAAATACAAACCCGAAGTCAAAGTCGTTGCCGTCGAGCCTGAAGCTTCTCCGGTTTTGAGCGGTGGTGAAAAAGGTCCGCACCCGATTCAAGGTATTGGCGCCGGCTTTATCCCTACCGTGTTGAATACCAAAGTATATGACAGTGTTTCCCAAGTTCCGAACGAAGCGGCGTTTGAAACCGCCCGTGCAATGGCGGAAAAAGAAGGTATTTTGGTCGGTATTTCTTCCGGTGCGGCAGTATGGAGCGCGCTGCAGCTTGCCAAACAGCCTGAAAACGAAGGCAAACTGATTGTCGTGCTGCTGCCTTCTTATGGCGAACGCTATCTTTCTACGCCTCTGTTTGCCGATTTGGCATAATAGAGTTGGGAGAAGATAAGTGATAAAAAAGACCGCTTCGGCGGTCTTTTTTGCGGTCTTGCGGCATGATGTGGCGTAAAAATGGATTTAAACCACCATATCGTGTAAAGATTGGAATGTAAGGCGAAAGTTGTTGTAATTCAGTCAACAGAAAAAGTCAGATTGATATAGAATTTGGTTATCTGGATAATCCTGATTATAATGGTAGACATGAAAAAATATATCCCCATCTTATTTGCGTTGGCGGCACTTGCCGGTTGTGAGACCATTTATGTCCCAAGCTTGCAAGAAGTGCCTGTCCGTCCGACTAATGTTAAGCCTAATGTTAAAACGACTAAGGGTGAAAAATCTGCGGCGTTCAGTTTGGCTTCTTCGCATTGGAGTGATGTTTCAAAAATCCGCGATGAGGCAACGCGTTTGAGCTATCAGGTCAGCCAAGGAAAAATGACCAAGGTTCAAGCTGCCCAATATCTGAACAAGTTCCGTATCCAGCTTGTCGGCCGTAATGTCGTGGATGACAGCGTATATGAGGTTTATCTGCGTTCTGCCGTTGATAGCCAACGAGGCGAAATCAATACCGAACAATCCAAGCTGTATATCCAAAACGCCCTGCGCGGATGGCAGCAACGCTGGAAAAATATGGGTAACAAACCTTCTAATCCGGCATTTACCAACTTCCTGATGGAAGTCATGAACATGACTCCGTTGAAATAAGTTTCTCATTTCAAACAAAAGGTCGTCTGAAAATTTTCAGACGACCTTTTGTTTTGGATGCCGATATTTATGATGTTTTACGCAGCAGCTTCTCGGTTGCCAGTCTTGCCCGCTCTTTGATGTCTTCCGTCAGGTAAGTTTTCATCTGGCTGTACACCAAAGTAATGACGGCAATGTCATCGCTGAATCCCAAAGGACCCAGCAAATCGGGAATGCTGTCGATAGGGCTGAGGAAGTAAACCAATGCGCCGACGATAATCATCTTGGCGCGTCTGGGGGTGTGAGGGGAGTCCCAAAGATAATACAGCGCATACAACTGGCGTACGATGGGTTCGCCCAACCGGCCTGCAAAACGGGCGAGCTTATTGAGAAAACCCGTTTTATCCAAATTGCGCCTTCTGAATTTGGGGATAAAGTTTTCCGGATCGGAAGACTGGGTGTATTGTTTTTCTTCGGAATGTTTCATAATAAGCCTCACAGTAATTGAGTGGGAAGGGTTTGCCGTAATGCGGGCAAAGTATAAAACGGAGTAAGGCAAAGAAATGTCAGTATAGTGCAGTTTTGTGATAGGTGCTGAAGAGGTCGTCTGAAACATACCGATCGCAGGCGTTGAATGTAATGTTTTTGCGGTTCGATTTATATTCGAATTTTGTGGTTATTAGATTATAAAAATAATATTTATTTCTATTTATATATTATAAAAACAAAGATATTAAGATGGTATTGCAGGGCATGAAAGCCATATGGAGGTTACTGAACAGCGGTTAAAGCGATATTGGTTCAATTATTAATGGATAGTGTTTTGTTATTGGTACAGTTTATGATGTTTTTTGGTAAAATTTATTAGATTGTTTATAAATTAGACTGTTCAAAATCGGATAAAACAGGTAAATTATAGTTTATGTAACTCGATGTAATTTGAGTTATTGGTTTTGAGCTGATAAAAAATACAGAGGAACTGGCTATGTCCGTCAAACCGCGTCCTGTCTTTTTGGAGATTCCCAATATACGGTTGCCTATACCGGGAATTGTCTCCATCTTGCACCGCATCAGCGGGGTAGGGTTATTTATAATGCTTCCCGTTTTGCTGTATCTCCTGTCCGGTACGTTGAGCCGCGAGTCGGCGTTTGAAACTTACCGTGCCATCGTTTCCAATCCTTTGGTCAAGTTGATTTTAATCGGCGTGTTATGGGCTTATCTGCACCATTTTCTCGCCGGTATCCGTTTTTTATTTTTGGATGCACACAAAGGCCTTGAGCTGAAAACTGCGCGCAATACCGCCAAATTGGTGTTTGCTGCCGCATTGGTGCTGACCGTCGTTTTGGGAGCGTTGTTATGGTAGAGCGTAAATTGACCGGTGCCCATTACGGTTTGCGCGATTGGGCGATGCAGCGTGCGACTGCGGTTATCATGTTGATCTATACCGTCGCGCTTTTAGTGATTCTGTTTACCCTGCCTAAAGAATATTCGGCATGGCAGGCATTTTTCGATCAAGTTTGGGTGAAAGTGTTCACTCAAGTCAGCTTTATCGCTGTATTTTTGCACGCTTGGGTGGGTATCCGCGATTTGTGGATGGACTATATCAAACCCTTCGGCGTGCGTTTGTTTTTGCAGGTTGCCACCATCGTTTGGTTGGTAGGCTGCTTGGTGTATTCAGTTAAAGTAATT
>CAKARM010000161.1:0-5252 GCA_916720585.1 uncultured Neisseria sp. | reverse complement strand
TGGAAAGCGACGGCAACGGCCGGACCCGTCTCGAATACCATATTCCCGCACGCGGATTAATCGGTTTCCAAGGCGAATTCATGACCCTGACGCGCGGTGTCGGTCTGATGAGCCACGTATTCGACGACTACGCGCCTGTGAAACCCGATATGCCCGGCCGCCACAACGGCGTACTGATTTCCCAAGAGCAAGGCGAAGCCGTCGCTTATGCCTTATGGAATCTGGAAGACCGCGGCCGTATGTTCGTGTCGCCTAACGACAAAATCTACGAAGGCATGATTATCGGCATCCACAGCCGCGACAACGATTTGGTGGTCAACCCGCTCAAAGGCAAAAAACTCACCAACATCCGCGCCAGCGGCACCGACGAAGCCGTTCGCCTGACCACGCCGATCAAGCTGACGCTGGAAGGCGCGGTCGAGTTTATCGACGATGACGAACTCGTTGAAATCACGCCGCAGTCCATCCGCCTGCGCAAGCGTTACCTGAGCGAACTGGAACGCCGCCGCCACTTTAAAAAGCTGGATTGATTCCACCAGGATGTTGATGAAATGAAAAAAGGTCGTCTGAAATTTTCAGACGACCTTTTTATTGTTCGCTATTCGTTCCCATACAAAATTGCCGTTTATAGTGGATTAACTTTCAACCAGTACGGCGTTACCTCGCCTTAGCTCAAAGAGAACGATTCTCTAAGGTGCTGAAGCACCAAGTGAATCGGTTCCGTACTATCTGTACTGTCTGCGGCTTCGTCGCCTTGTCCTGATTTAGTTAATCCACTATAAAAACAGTCGGGTTTGCTTTTCAGCCACTCAAAGTCAGAAACACCTTTCAGTCAACCTGAATCAGTTGCGGCGGCTATTTGTTTTCGCCGTATTTATCATGCAGATTTCGGATTCCTTCTTTCAACCATTCATCCCAATCGGGGCGTAAACAGCGGAGCTCTTTGTTCCAATACAGACAGTCCCAAGCCATGCTGCGCGAGGCTTCGGTATTACGCTCGAACATTCGGGCGACAAAAGGTTCGAGCGTTTGCGCGCTTTTGAACATACCGCCGTATTCTCCGTAAGTGCGGCAGGTTTCGGGATGGAGCATTTCCATCAACGTTTCGATATCGCCCTGCAACACAAGCCATGAACCGTTTGACTCGTCCAACCCAAGCACATCGCGTAACCAATGTTTGATGTTTTCCAAACCTTGAAAACGCGGGTCATGCCACAGCAGGCGCAGGGCGGCAAGCTGGCTTTCGGCTTCCGTCCGACCTTGCGGGTTTTCATAATCAAAAAGGAAAACGAGTTCGTACAACGCACGATTGCGCTGCTTTTCCGGCAGCGCAAGTAAGATGTCGCAGACTTGTTCGGGAGTCTGCCAAAGAGGAAGTTTGGAGAGGGTCATGGACTTGGAGGTCGTCTGAAAGTCAATGAACATGACTAAATTACTTGATTCATTTGATTTTCGTAACAAAGCTGCTTTTGAATTGAAAATATGAAAATCCGCCCTAGGTCGTCTGAAAACCGATTTCAGACGACCTCTCTGCCTTAAACCATCAACCGCAATATCGGCAGTCCAATATGTCTTTGCGGATGTCGTTCAACAGGAAGGCTGCGGTGTCTTCGTGTTCCGCCTGTACGAAGGCGAAGAGTCGGGCGATGATTTTGCCGATGAAGACTTTTTGCAAGGCGCAGGCGTCGGTCAGGGTGCGTTCCTGCAGGAAGCTGCGGATGTCTTCGGGTAAAGTGTAGTCGCGCGCAACGGCGGCAAAGCGAGCGTCGGTTTGCAGACGATCGAGCAGGGTTTGGTTTTTGTCCAACTTAATGCCTGCTTCTTTTTCTTCGGCGGTGGCGCGGACGAACTGGTCGTAAATTTCGGCATAAAGCATATCGTTCGGACCTTCAAAAATCGTGAAGGGGCGGATGTCGATAGCAATATTGCTGGCGGTGTGTCCGCGTTCAAAACCTTTCGCGCCCAAGAGTTTTTGCAACATTTGCGCGGCGGCGTATGTGTATTCCGTGGCGAGGGTTTTGATGATGTTTGCCTCCATCAGCTGATGGGCGACGGGGGCAACGGGCGAAACGGAATGGCAGACGTAGCGGTAAAGGATTTCGGAAACCTGATGGCGACGTTGGATTTCGCGGCGTTCGTAATCGACGAATTTGATGTCGTTGCGGACGTATTGGTTCAAGTTTTCAAGGATGTATTCCATGATGCCGTGCGTCATGCCGATCAGTTGCAGGCGGCTGCGGATAAAGATGTTTTGGAACGCGCGCAAACCGGCGGCGTCGTTCTGAGAGAGTTTCATGACGGCGGCGGCTGGCATTTCGGCGTCAATGCGGTTGACGGCGTAACGGACGGCGCGCAGGCCTTCGGATGCGAGGGCTTCGTAGCTGATGTATTGTTTGGGAACGAGCAGCAGGTTGATGACTTTGGAGAGTTTGCCGTTTTTGCGCTCTTTGGCGGCAACGAGGAGAAAGTCGCTTTGCGAGTTGCCCTGCCAATATTTCGCGGCGTTGACGTAAATCGTTTGTTCGTCGATGTATTCGTAGTAGGACTGCATTTCGCGGGCAATCGCCGCGCCGGAGGTTTCGGGTTCGGTAATACCCAAACCACCACCCTCGCCTTTGAAAACCATCTCCAAACCTTGCGCGACTTGCGCTTCGTCGCCAAACTCTTGCAGAGGCTGCAATACCAGCGCGCCTTCGATGCCGGTACGCAGGGTAACGGGTACGCCGTAATGCCCCGCAATCCGCAGGACTTCTTGGATTTCAAACTGGCTACCCTTGCGACCGCCGTGTTTTTTGTCGAGGAAGGGCAACAGCAAACCCACCTGCTTCAAGGCAAGCCATTTGTCTTCGGGCAGGTATTGCATGAGATTGAGGTCGTCTGAAAAAATGCGGCGGAATGCGGATTCGATATGCTTTAAAAAAGCAGCCGTGTCCATAGTTGACGGCTGCGCGCTTGATTCGGTGTGTGTCATCATGATTCTCGGTTAATCGGCAGTTATTAGAGTTTAGAGCTAAATTTCTAGGATTTATACCACAAACCCGTTTAAGCGACAATGATTATCAAGTGTGGACGGATTTTCAGCGTGCAAACACATGATTACGCCGCCCGATAAACAGATACGGTGCTACCATAGCGCAAAACACCGCCGGAACACTTCCATGTATTCACAACACAGCGAACGCCATTTCAGCAACCGCAACAACTGGCTGCGCGCAAGCGTATTGGGCGCGAACGACGGCCTAATTTCCACCGCTTCGCTGCTGACGGGCGTCGCGGCCGCCGCCCCCGATTTCCAAACCCTGCTGCTGACGGGCGTTTCCGCCCTGATCGGCGGCGCGGTTTCGATGGCGGCGGGGGAATACGTTTCCGTATCCAGCCAGTCTGACACGGAAAAAGCCGATTTGCACAAAGAACGCTACGAATTGGAAGCCAACCCCGATGCCGAGCTGACGGAACTGACCGAAATCTACCGCCGCCGCGGCCTGCCCGATGCGCTTGCCGCCGAAGTCGCACAGGCATTGATGGAACACGACGCGCTCTCTGCCCATGCACGCGACGAAATCGGCATCACCGAAACCTCCGCCGCCAAGCCCATGCAGGCCGCTCTTGCCTCCGCCGGTTCGTTCTGCGCCGGCGCCATACTGCCGCTGCTGATCGCGCTGACCGCCCCCACCGCCCTGATCCCTACGCTGGCGGTAACCACTTTATTCGGACTCGCCGCGCTGGGTTACGCCTCTGCTAAACTCGGCGGCGCACCCGTCACCCCCGCCGTCTTGCGCGTGTGCCTGTGGGGCGTGGCGGCGTTGGTGATAACCGGATTTATTGGAAAACTGGCAGGCGTGGCCGTCTGATTGTAAGGCCTTATACTCTTTTAAACCTGTATCCAGTAAAATTGAAAATTGAGCGGTTAGATTTCATGAGAATTTTGCAAAATAGAATAGAAATTTGACCGCTTGTGATCGTACTAGCTTCCGTCAACATAACCAATCATGACATACCCAATTGCTACGATAATTGCTTCAATAGCATTAAATTTATCGCTAAATCTTTCTGAAAATGTGAAAGTTTATTTAACAGAGCATAATCAAACGCCTATGTTTAAAACATTATTTAATTCATTGAGTGAAAAAGTGAATAAGCCTGAAAAGCTGTTATCTCTTGCGAATCAAGATTTCGAGCAAGGATTCGATTATCAATATGGGCTTTCAACTATCATGGATCGCCAAAAAGCGAATGCGCATTTTGAGCAAGCTGCACTTAAAGGCAATCTGGAGGCAAAATTTTTCCTTTCATTAAATTTCTTGCAACAAGGCCAGCGGGATAAGGCTCTTCAATATGCGCAAGAAGCAGTGGCTGAAGGGAGTGAAATTGCCAAATATGCTTTAGCAAATTGGTGGTTAGCTAAAAATGAGGCTAAATATCGCACGCTGAAACAAGAAGCATTAAAAGCCATGACAGAGGCACAAAATAAAGGCGATTTGCATTATGTAATATTCCTTGCCAATGAATATTATTACGGCTTAAATGGAATGCCTGTCGATTTAGATAAAGCGATTCATTACTATGAATTGGCGGCTCAGCAAGGTAATGCAGTCGCCTTAGAAGAATTAGGAAAAATTTATCTTGAAGAGTTGCATGATTTGGATAAGGCTGAAACCTATTTATTACAAGCAGCTGAGAAAAATAATGCCGAAGCACAATATCTACTAGGCGATGCCGTTTATACCGAAAAAGAAGATGAGAAAAACATACTTTATTGGGTAGAAAAGGCAGCGGAGAATCAGCATATTTCAGCTATACTTAAACTGGCAAACTATTATGTTGGAAAAAAAGAATATGACCAAGCGCTTTATTATGTGAAAAAAGGTGTTGCCTTAAATCATGAAGACGCTTTGATTGCGATGGCTGAATTCTATGAATATGGGCTCGGTATGCTACAAGATGATGAAAAAGCGTTAACTTATTATAAAAAATCGAATGAGATTTTGAAGGATAAATGGTTGATGGATAAAATTAAAATGTTGGAAGCAAAAATCAAAGATAAAAAATAGTCTAAAGCGTGGTTAAATTCCCCAACCTATGTTGCTTGTTTAGCAGAAGATTTAAAGCGGTTCGCTGTATTGATTGAACCTAAAAAACATGGGGAAATACTGAACTTTTGACTTGGATCATCGGTGCAGTCATTTTATTTGATTGCTAAGGCCGTCTGAAAATTTTTCAGACGGCCTATGGTGCTTGTATTTACTTATTAC
>CAKARM010000160.1:0-5271 GCA_916720585.1 uncultured Neisseria sp. | reverse complement strand
CTGCGTGCGCCTGCCTGCCGCCATCTGGCTGTGCAACACGGCGGTCGGCACGTCAGCAAAACGGTCTTCCACCCGTTTTAAAAGCTGCGGCGTAAGGTTGATTTCGGGCAACAGAAACAACACCTGCCGCCCCTGCGCCAACACTTTCGCCATCGCATCGAAATACACTTCGGTCTTGCCGCTGCCGGTGATGCCGTACAGCAGAAACGGCTGGAAGCTGCCAAAGGCCGTCTGAATTTCATCGGAAGCCTGTTGCTGGTCGGCTTTGAGCTGAAATTCAGACGGCCTCAATACAGGCTTTGCTGCTTCCGTCGTTTCAATCCAGCCCTGTTCCGCCCAATCTTCGATTAATTTTGCCGCCTGCGCGTTTACCTGCTTTAACGCCGCCATCGTCATCCCGCCCGACAGCAGCGCATCCCACAAAGCCGCTTTTTTGTTGAACCGCGCCGGCGGCGGCGTTTGCGCCCTGCCCGCTTCGTTCAGCGCGTAAAACAACGGCGGCAGCGGCATTTCCACTGCGCGCGTTTCCTTCAAACCCTGCGGCAGCGCGGCAAACACCGCCTGCCCCGTCGGATAGTGGTAATAACGCGACGTAAACGAGAGCAAATCACGCCAGTTTTCAGGCAGCGGCGGCTCGTCCGAAAAGGTCGTCTGAATACTCAAAATCCGCGCCGCATCCATATCCGGCGCAATATCCGTTTCCCACACAATCCCGACCACGGTTTTGTTGCGGAAAGGCACAAGCACCCGCGCGCCCTGCGGCAGCGGCTCGGAATGGGAATAAGTCAAAAGGCCGTCTGAAAGCGGCACGTTTACGGCGATACGGTGGTAGATCATACAGGCAAGCAAATCGTTTTTTTGCGTATTTTAACAGCCGAAAGCTATTTTCAGACGATAAATTGAGCCTCAATACAATGCAGGCATGACAGAGGTTTGATACAATGCGGTTTTCTTGACACACGCCTATACTTAAAAATGAAAACCAAATTAATCAAAATCTTAGCCCCCATCGCTCTGATCTCACTGACCGCGTGCGGGCAAACGCCCGTTTCACAGGCAAATGCAGCGCCCTCTTCAGCCGCCGCCAAGCCCGCCGCCCCCGTACAAGGCAAAGTCGGCGAAGCCTTGAAAGCCCGCCTCGAAAAAATTTACGAATCCCAAGGCCTGAAAGTCATCAGCGTCAGCGAAACCCCTATTCAAGGCATTTATGAAGTCGTTGTCAGCGGCAAACAAATCATTTACACCGATGCCAAAGGCGACTATATGTTCGTCGGCGACCTCATCGACGTCAACACGCGCAAAAGCCTGACCGACGAACGCGCCGCCGATTTGAACAAAATCGACTTCGCTTCCCTGCCTTTGGACAAAGCGATTAAAGAAGTGCGCGGCAACGGCAAGCTGAAAGTCGCCGTCTTCTCCGACCCAGACTGCCCATACTGCAAACGCTTGGAACACGAGTTTGAAAAAATGACCGACATCACGATCTACAACTTCATGATGCCGATTCCGAGCCTGCACCCCGATGCCGCGCGTAAAGCCGAAATCCTGTGGTGTCAGCCTAACCCGACCCAAGCCTGGACCGACTGGATGCGCAAAGGCCAATTCCCGAGCGGCAAAGCCAATTGCGACAATCCCGTTGCCGAAACCACTTCTTTGGGCGAACAATTCGGCTTCAACGGCACACCTACCCTCGTTTTCCCGAACGGCCGCAGCCAAAGCGGATACAGCCCCATGCCGCACCTCAAAAAAATCATCGAAGACAATCAGAAATAAGATTGGCCTCAAGATACGGCAAAGGTCGTCTGAAAACCGATATACAAGGTTTTCAGACGACCTTTTTCATACCGCCGAAGCAGGCAGGCAAACTGTGTTAAAATCCCAAGCTCTTGAATAAACGGACCAAATATCCCGTCTGCAAATCTGTCCATCCGATGCGAACCGATTTTCTGAGTACATCCCAAGCAAGTCGGCGCAGCCGCTTGATACGTTTCACCCTATCCGGCGGCAGATTTCAGACGACCTTTAAGACAGCATTATGAAAAAACACCTATACCGCATCACACTCCTCACCATCGCCGCAGCCGTCCTCTCCGCCTGCCCGAGCAAACGCATCAAAAACCTTCCCGAAGTCGATACCACCACCGTCAAAGGTCCGGACCGCCCCACCGGCACGCCCGACCCCGCCGGCACCACCGTCAGCGGCGGCGGCGCGACCTACACCGTCGTGTCCCACCAAGAACTGCCGCACTGGAGCACCCAACACTTCGTCAAAAGCCTCCAATCCTTCCGCTTAGGCTGCGAAAAACTCAAAAACCGCGCAGGCTGGCAAGATGTCTGCGCCCAAGCCATGCAGACGCCCCTCCACCATTTCCAAGCCAAGCATTTCTTCGAACGTTATTTCACCCCTTGGCAGGTCAGCAACAACGGCAACCCCGCCGGCACCATCACCGGCTACTACGAACCCGTCCTGCTCGGCGATGACAAAGCCACAAGCAAAGCCCGCTTCCCCATCTACGGCATCCCCAACGACTTCGTTTCCGTCCCACTGTCCGCCAATTTGAGAGGCAGCAAAGCCACCGTCCGCATCCGCCAAACCGGTGCCAACAGCGGCGTCATCGACAACAGCGGCACACACACCGCCGACCTGTCCCAATTCCCCATTACCGCCCGCAGCACCGCCCTCAAAGGCAGATTTGAAGGCAGCCGCTTCGTTCCTTATTACACCCGCAACCAAATCAACGGCGGCGCGCTCAACGGCAAAGCCCCCATCCTCGGTTACGCAGAAGACCCCGTCGAACTCTTCTTCATGCACATCCAAGGTTCAGGTCGTCTGAAAACCCCGTCCGGCAAATACATACGCGTCGGATTCGCCGACAAAAACGAACACCCCTACGTCTCCATCGGACGCTACATGGCAGACAAAGGCTACCTCCCCCTCGCACAAACCAGCATGCAGGGCATCAAAGCCTACATGAAGCAAAACCCCGGCCGCCTCGCCGAAGTCTTGGGACAAAACCCCAGCTACGTCTTCTTCCGCGAACTGACCGGCAGCAGCGAAGCCGGACCGGTCGGCGCATTGGGCACACCGCTCTTGGGTGAATACGCAGGCGCCATCGACCGCCACTACATCACCCTAGGCGCACCGCTGTTTGTCGCCACCGCCCATCCGACCACCAAAAAAGCCCTCAACCGCCTCATCATGGCGCAAGACACCGGCAGCGCCATCAAAGGCGCCGTCCGCGTGGACTACTTCTGGGGCTACGGCGACGAAGCAGGCGAAGTTGCCGGCAAAATGAAAACTACAGGCTACGTCTGGCAACTCCTGCCCAACGGCATGAAACCCGGCTATCAGCCTTAAAATCGGCTAAAAAGTCAAAAGGTCGTCTGAAAACCGTTTTTCAGACGACCTTTTTCATATCCAAACCATCCATGCCCGCTCTTATAGTGGATTAAATTTAAATCAGGACAAGGCGACGAAGCCGCAGACAGTACAGATAGTACGGAACCGATTCACTTGGTGCTTCAGCACCTTAGAGAATCGTTCTCTTTGAGCTAAGGCGAGGCAACGCCGTACTGGTTTAAAGTTAATCCACTATACCAACCAACCATTCACTCGACATCCTTACCACTCATCATCACCCATTTGTCCTTTTGGGCTTTTTGATTTATGTTCAGACTTTCATCTAGCAGTATTTTAAAAAATAGACGCCAACCCAAAGATAAACAAAAAATGAAAAAATTATTATTGGCAGTTGCCTTATTGTCTTTGCGCCTACCTTTAATGCAGATTTAAAACCACAAAAAAACGGACGATAATCATGCCTAATAATCTGATAAATAAAATAATTTCATTCGCCACCATCATCTTCTTATCGGGAGGCTGCATCCCTTTCTCAAAAGAGACACCCAAAGACAACCTGCCCGACACGGTGTCCATTACCCTGCCGGAATCCAGCAAACATTTTGTTAACAGATTCCCCGAAAATTATGCAGGACCTTCTGACGACTCAGAATTTTTTAATGTCAATCAATATGAAATAGACTTTAATCAGGAAAAAACCGTTGTTTTTGAACACGGCAAACATACTTTTAAAATACCTCATGTAAGCAGTATTACCGCATATGAAGATGGAAGTCATAACCCGTTCTTAGGCATTGATGAATTTGACATGTTTTCTGGCCTAGGCAAAAGCAGCAACATCAGTGATGAAGAAGCAAGACAGAATTTCTATAATCTGATCAGGCAGATGCATCAAGCCGGTTGGACAGATTTGATTTCCCGTAGCGAGCCAAGGATTAAACGCGACCGTAAAAATGCCTCCGCTTTTTTTGAATTAGAAGACGGTAGAATTAAAGCAAAACCGATAACCGGCATTCCCACTGCTATTGAACTAACCCCTGAGGAATGGAAGAAACTGCCCAACTTGGCTCAGATAGGGACTCTATATGCGGACGGTGTGCTTGTGGAGTTTATGCTTGGTAAGGATGGCTCGGAGCAGTATCGAGACCAATACGGCAACGGTCAGTATGCCCTGCGAATTACTATAAGTGCATATTGGGATTTTCTCCGGTTATATGCACAAGAAGAATTTGGCAAACCGGGCTACCGCGAAGCCTTGGATAAAGAGCTCCGCTTAAGAGCAAAGGAAAGGAAAAAAATGGAAGACAAAGCCCGCGCGGCAGGCTTTGAAATCGACGAAAGCTATCAAGATCCGCCTGTTCCTCCTTTAATAGCACTCCCGCGCGACGGTTCACGTTGATTGAAATGGGAAAAAGCAAGCGTAGTGGCTTCAAAAACCCATATTTCGACGATTTAACGGTTTTGCAGAAGTACCCTGCCTATTTACCCTATCGATATAAAAAGTTTTATATATTGGTGATTTAAATGAATTCAAAAACTAAACAGTGGCTTTCAATTTTATTAATGCCACATATACTTACCGCTCTACTCCTAGGGTCGGGCATGCTGATTTATTTTATGGGCGGGATTTTTGGAGTCTACTTGATCTTTCCATATTTAGGTCAAGGCAGATATTTTGACAATTTAATATATATCGGCTTACCAATTGTTTTCATTACTTTAATTTTAGGATTTGTTTTACGGAATAAACTTATCGGACGCCGTTTGGTTTCCTTAGCCATATATCTATGGTTCTTAATCGGTTTTCTCTGTCTTTCTGCTCATTATTAGCAAATAATATAGTGGATTAAATTTAGATCAGGACAAGGCGACGAAGCCGCAGACAGTACAGATAGTACGGAACCGATTCA
>CAKARM010000159.1:0-5311 GCA_916720585.1 uncultured Neisseria sp. | reverse complement strand
CTGTACTGTCTGCGGCTTCGTCGCCTTGTCCTGATTTAAATTTAATCCACTATAATTGCTGCATGCACCGATGTGCTTTCAGACGACCCTTTAACTAAGTTCGATAGATTTAGTTAAAGTGCGTGTATATCAAATTTTTTCAAAACGTTTTCTCAAAATCTATAAATACACGATTTTTTGTATAACCATGAAGTTCATTAATATTGCTGTTATTGTTTGTATATCGCCAATTTAATCTCGGCGTAATTCCTAGAAAACTCAGTTTATTGTGCCAGAGGCTTAAATTGGTAACCACGACATTATCTGTACGATGACGGTCGGTAAAGACGTAATGTTTTCCATCAAAGCGTTCATTGTAGTGATTGATGATAAGGCGACTATTGAAATTTTCACCCCAAATTTGCCCCCAACCTAAGTAACCTCCTATCCGTTTGGAGCTGCTGCCTGCGAAATTTTCAACTTTGTCACGCGCATAACTCAAACCTCCTAAGAAATAGGTTTTATCATTCATCAGGTAGGTCGTCCCAAATCCAATCTGATAATCTTTCCCTTGTTGTTTGGTATAGGCATAATCTTTTTGTGCAAAGGTTCCGTTGGCAGATAGACGTAAATTTGGTTTTATCCAACGTGAAGCACCTAAATCTACACCTGTACGCGTGTAATAAGGATGATTTCCGTAGCGACGCTTTTCTAAAAATGGCATAACAAAACTATCTGTTTTAAAACTTTTATTTTTATAACCTAGACTGACTTTTGCCGTTTGATCATCATAATCATGATTATCCCAATAGCTGACGCCGTCGACATCGCCTGAAAGAGCGAAATAATGGTTGCCTTTGAGATTGATATCGCGATCAACGGATAGGGCGTAGGTAAAACCATGCCCTTTTTGTGGCAGATAGTCAGAATTTTTTTCAAAAGCCAAGTTATCAAATTGAGGAAGATGGATTTCACGCTCAGCTGAAACGTTGTTGATATTGTTGTCTTGGGTGTAACTCAGACTGCCTGAAAATTGCCATTTATTTTGCCCCATAGCGTTTTCATAAAGGGCAATAGTAGGAAGGACATCTTCTGGCAAACCTTGCTTTTTGGCAGCATTAAATTCATGTTGTGAATTACGGGTTTGCTTATCCTCATAAAGCATAGCAGCCAAGTCTAGACGAACGGTGACAAGATTAGGATGTCGAACAAGAATATTACGGTAAAGTGTAATGGCTTTTTTATGCTTTCCTTGCGAACGCCAAATTGCGCCTTGCGCATAATCCAATAAAATAGGGTCATGCCTATCCCATTTACGATATATAGGCAAGAGCTGCTCTGCAGCAATATAGTTTCGCGCTTGCAATGCTTGATTTAACAAAGGTTCGGCCAGCTCTGGTTGTTTGGCTAGATCATCTAATGTCAATGTCTGAGTATGCTCATTCAAAGAAGCCTTGACACCATTCAAAAGGGAGGTGCCTACCTCCGGTGGTTTAGGAATGGCCATTTCTTGGATTCTTTCCATCTGGCGATCGGCTTCAGTTTCAGGGTTAGCAATGGTTTCGGCAGTAACCATTATGGGAAATAATATGCCCGCAATAAAAATGAATTGATTAGATTTCATGAGTATATTTTTCAGAGAATTCAGGATATTTTAAGTTGCCCCTCCAATTGCGCTTTTGTTTATTTGCAGAGGAGTTTACTTGGAAAATAATAAGCAGCAGATGCAAAGCTTCTGCTGCTTATTTCTTTGGGTAAGCGTCTTAGCGTTTGCCAATGAAACCGATATTGTTTTCGCCATGGCTGGTAGTGATTTTTAACAAACCACCGACTTCTTCAGCATTTGGACCGGCAAAACGTACGTTACCTTGACCATAAATTACTTTATTTTCACCTGGGTTTTTTCCTTCCATCCAGACAGTAACATTTTGAGCAACTTGGCTTCTACCCACTAGAGAAACTTTTTGACCCGCGCTTGCAGAAGGCATTCCACTCTCTGTTTTTACATTACCGCTGGCAAAATATACATTACGTTTGTCATCTAGGCGACGGTTGGTAATCGCGCCATTGAAGGTAACGTTATTGCTTGAAACAGTATTGTTGTAAGCCATATCTGGTTCATGGAACTGTGCAGTCATATTCATCACACCGTCTTGTTTACCATCTCGGCTAGAATAGGCAACGCCTGTATATTTGGCAGATAAACCTTTTTTAGTCTTCATGTCATAGACATTGGCAACTATACCATTTTCAGTAGCAACTCGGTCGAAAATGCCGATGTTAAAAGGATTATTGAGTCCATAAGTGCCATCGCCATTTTTATAGCGCCATGCATTTAATGAGAGATATTGTTGATTGAAGCCATTGGCTTGTCCAACGTCATAGGTATAAATCGCACGAATTTCATTTGTCTTGCCATAGTTTAATGCACTGAACATTTCGGCAATTACACGTTTATTTTGGAATGCACCCAATGCTTTATTGTCATCAATACCGACATGGACTGAATATAAGGATACCTGCGTCATTTGTCCGTTATCGGCTACAATTTTTAGGCTGCCATCTTTTTGTGTAACCATAAAGTAGCTACCTGGTGCGAAGTGATATTGCTTGCCAGCAGACCACCCTAATGCTTTGAGTGCCTCTGCACGTTCCGGATGATTTTTTGCTGATTCTGCACTAACTTCAAATGTAGTTGATTTTTTTAATGTAAAACGATATGCATATTCACCGTTTTGGTTAACATATAATTCATCGTCTGGATTATTGTTAAAATAACGATTTAAAGAATGTGCATATTGATAACCGCTGCTGGGTTCGGTAGTTACAGTCCATACAGGATTATTATTTGCATCTAATTTGTATTTCACATCTGTTAATACACGGCGGCCTTTATCCAATTCAGTTTCATTATCGGCATTAGTAGCAAAATTATTAAACCATTTTGTATAACGGCTACCGCCTACACTATCTAATTCCAGTTTGCTGGCAGTTTGATCTAAGATGTTAACGCTCCTGCCATTTTTAACTAAGATGCCATTTTTATTGCGTTTATCTACACCAATCAGATTTTTTGCACTTAATGGCGTATCAATCTCATCATAACCGGCTCTCTTCGCAACATAACCATCTGTATAGTTGGTAAAGTAACGCGTTGCTACACCCCCTAATATAACTGTTTGAGGGCGCAAAAGTTTGGTTTTATCTTTTCTATAAGCGGATGTCAAAAGGTGAGAGGTAGGGTGATCATGTGGACCTTTAGCTGTCTCTAATAATGGGGTCGCACTTAAGTTATTTGCAATGAAACCGGTATTCACTTCAGTTTGATTGAATTGTTCAGTTTTTATTACATCACTTAGTTTTAGTGTGGTCAGTTTATCCTGAATGCCTTTATTTAATAATAATGTTTCTTTGTTAGTGTTAGTTTTATTATCTTTATTGGCATTATTTTTGTCGGCATTTCCTTTGTCAGTGTTAACCTTGTTGGAATTGTCTTTATTGGTAGTACCTTTGTCAGCATTATCCTTACTAGAGTTGTTTTTGTTGGTATTGTCTTTTTTTGCGTCATCTTTATTGACGTTGTTTTTTGGGGCTACAGATAGATTTTTGGGTGAATCTTCACCTCCATTTGAACTGCCGCAGGCTGCTAAAATTGCAACGCAAATACCGCTTAGAACAAAATGAGTAATAGGTGATTTATTTTGAGTGTGCATAAATAATCCTTACTGGTTGAAAAATAAATTCATAGTAGTTTAAGTTTAAATCAGTATGGTCTTACCATTCTGATCTAGACTTGCTACGCAATATTTTAAAAATAATAAGCAGTGATTTCGTAGGTGATAAAAACAAACATAAGCAGTGTTTACGCTATCGTAATATTATAAACAAATACAAATATTCGGGTTTGATTAAGCTCAGTTAAAAATGGTAAATGAGTAATTTGAATGTATTTTTTGCACGAGTAAACTTTGCTATATGAAATTTAAGGATGTCACAGTTGAAGTAAGGAAGAGAGGGGAGGTTTATTCGTTAAGAATTACCATAAAACACAAGGTCGTCTGAAAATCAGTTTTCAGACGACCTTGTGTTTTATCGGAATGAAACGGGCAACTTATTGGATGCTGCTGCCGATGCGGCTGTAATCGCCGAAATTCATCCACACGAAGAAGGCTTTTCCGACGATAAGTTTGTCGTCTACAAAGCCCCAGTAGCGGGAGTCGGCACTGTTGTCGCGGTTGTCGCCCATGGCGAAGTAGCGGCCTTCGGGCACTTTGCAGGTAAAGCCGCTGCCGTCTTCGGCGTATTGGCAGTGTTCCAAACCGCTTTGTTCGACGGAATAACCGTTTTCAGGCATGATTTTCATGCGGTAGTTGTCGAGCGAGGGAATGAAGACGGAGGGTTGTCCGGGCTCTTTCAGGATGTTGAAGGTTTTGCCGTTGAGGGTCGTCTGAAAAAGTTCGGGGTTGTGGATTGCGGACGGTTCGGTATCGTCGGGGTAGGAGTAGGTGCCGTTCGGTTGGTCGGGGGCAACTTGTCCGTTGACAGTCAGGACTTTGTCGCGGTATTCGACGGTATCGCCCGGCAGTCCGACGATGCGCTTGATGTAGTTCATTTCAGGCTGGACGGGATAGTTGAACACGACGACGTCGCCGCGCTCGATTTGTCCGGTCGGAATCAGGACGTTGTTGATAATCGGGGTTCTGATGCCGTAGGCGAATTTGTTCACAAGGATGAAGTCGCCTTTAACCAAGCCCGGGCGCATGGAGCTGGACGGGATTTGGAATGGTTCGGCGATGAAGGTGCGCAGGATGAAGACGACGAGGATGATCGGGAAAAAGCCGCTCATGTAGTCGGTAAAGTGGGCTTTGTCCTGGTGCGACGGGTCTTTTTTCAGACGACCTTTGTGAATGGCCCAAACGATGCCGGTGAATACGACAAATATCAGCAATACGGCGGTAAAGCTCATGTAAAAAGACAGGATGCCGAAAACGCCGATCATGCACAAAAGATACGCCCATTGCAGGCCGGAGCTCCATTCTCCGTTTTCCTGACGTTCTTTGCTGCTTATGAAATAAAGGAAAATGCCGATAACGATGGCGGCGATCGCGCCGTAGATTAAATTTGTGCTCATTATTTGTCGCTCACTTGCAGAATCGCCAAGAACGCGCTTTGCGGGATTTCCACGTTGCCCACTTGTTTCATGCGGCGTTTGCCTGCTTTTTGTTTTTCGAGAAGTTTTTTCTTACGGGTAATATCTCCGCCGTAACATTTCGCCAAGACGTTTTTACGCAGGGCTTTGACGTTTTCGCGGGCGATAATCTGGCTGCCGATG
>CAKARM010000158.1:0-5342 GCA_916720585.1 uncultured Neisseria sp. | reverse complement strand
TTGTTGTTTTAGCGTTTGCTCAATGGTGTTCGGCCAGTCGAAAAACTTGGGATAGGACAATCCGGTACTTTGCTTGCTTAGATTCACCGACTGGATACCGTATTGTTTTTTCAGGCTTCTTTCAACAAAAGGTGCAACGCCCTGCATCATCGAGTCGCCGGCAAAAAAGACTTTGTCGCCTTGTCCGAGAACGATATTGGCGGGCGGGGTAATGGGGAGACGATGTGCTTCGGGTTGTCCGCCATTTTGTGCCGTTTGAGGTTGGCGTCCGTCGGCGGGACGGTTTTTTTCGTGCGGTTCGGACGCATTAAGCTGCGTATTTTGTTCAGACGACCCGTCATCTTCAGCGATTTGAGGTTCCGGTTCGGCAATCACAGGCTGTCCTGCCAAACGCGCTTTGAGGTCGTCTGAAAAGGCGTACGCGTCTTGTTGCAGCTTCGCGCCCGTGCGCCACCATTCGTATTCGGACAAAGGCTCCAGCGGTGAAGCCTGATGATAGGTTTGCTGCCAATAGGCATTAATGGAATCTTGACTGAACCACGCCGCGCCAAAGGCGCAAACCAAAAGGGAGGCAAACAGGGAAATAAAGCGTTTCATATTCTGATTGTCCTTTTAAAAATCGGCGTAAATAAAGCCCGGGATGCCCGACGGCGCCAATACGATAATCAATACCAACACCAGCGTCAGCGGTATAAACCACAGCCACATCGGCATTTTTTCCAATGCCGCTACTGCGCCGTCAAACAGGCGAAGCAAATACGGGTAGAGCAAAATCATCAGGCCAAACGCGGCAAGCAGCAGGACATCCGCCTGTTTCGGCGCGGCCCAACCTGCTTCGTTGGCGAATAAGGCATCAAATACCATCTGCGTATCGGCGAGGCTGCCGGTGTTGAACACGACGAAAGTGAAGCAGACGAAATGGAAAGTGACGAACCAGGCAAGCGGACGCAAGATTTTCAGACGACGTGAGCCGTCCCGACCGAATATTTTGTCGCCGCAGTTGAGCAAAATTAATGCCACGCCGTGCAGCGCGCCCCACAGTAGGAAATTCCAGCCGTAGCCGTGCCAAACGCCTGACAACACCATCGCCAGCAGCAAGTTGAACTGCGTCAGGACGAAGCCGTGTTTGTTGCCGCCCAAAGGAATATAAATATAGTCGCGTATCCAGGTGGAAAGGCTGATGTGCCAACGGTTCCAGAAGTCGCGGATATTGAACGCGCGCAGCGGAGCGGCAAAGTTTTTCGGCAGGCGGAAACCGAGCAGCATCGCCATCCCGATTACCAAATCCGAATAGCCTGAAAAATCGAAGAAAAGCTGGAAAGTATAGCCGTACACCCCCGACAACACGCCCCAGCCGTCAAACTGGGCGGGATTCTCGAAAACGGGCGATACCCAGCCGTCTCCCAGCGCACCCGCCAGCCACCATTTTTTAGCAATGCCCAGCAAAATCAAGCACACCGCCAGCGCGGGTCGCACCAATGCGCGCGGTTTGGCAGTCCGAATCTGTTCCAAAGCCCCCGCCTGTTCGCCGTCTATGCTTTTAAACGCCGCGGCACGGATAATCGGACCGGAAGTAATCGTCGGGAAAAAGCTCAAATGCAGCAGCAATTCATGCCACGCAAACCGGTCGCCCATCGGATGACGGCAGCAGTACACCAAATAAGCCAAAGATTGAAATGTGTAATAAGACAGCCCCAAAGGCATCAAGATATCGACAATCTCGCTCTGCCCCGTGTATTGGCGGATAAACGGGCGGAAAAAGTCGAAATATTTGAAGAAACACAATACTGCCAAAGCAGTCGCTACGCCGAAGCCCAGCCAGAATTTCCGTACGTTTTCGTTTTCAGACGACATCAACAGACCGAGCAAATGCACGCAGGACGAATAGCAGGTAATTATGGCGGCAAAGATCGGATTCAAGTGATACAGCCAGCCCATCCCAGCCAGCAGAAGCAAAACATTCTGCACCGACGGCATACGGACAAATGCCCAATAAATAGGCAAAAAAGCAATAAAAAATACCGCGAATTCAACCGACAGCAACGGCATAAGTGTTCCTTGAAATTTTTATTATTCAGATGCCCCGAATATAGGTTTGGCAAGTCGAAGCGAACCATATATTTTAAATAAGTGTTTGAATTTATACAACTAACGCTAATCTCGTTTTAGAACCGCTCGTCAGAGTTTGGAATGGATTTTAAAATTCTTTGTCATAAATATCATGTTGGATAAGCAGGATTTTTTTAAAATTTCAGAGATTAAAAGCAGGTTAGGCAGGGTATGCTGATTGCCCTTTTTTCGACACTCAATTTCAAGCAATGAATTGATTTAAGATAGAAAAAAGCAGACTCGGGGTAAAGATGCCCGTAAGGTGTTTAAACCTTGACGGGTTTTACCTTGAATCTGCTTTTAATAAGGTTGGTTTTTAAGAATAATCTTTTATTTCAATAAATTAGATTATTTTTACTTAAGAGGATAGGGCGGCTTGCTGGTGTGCCGTCAACTCGGCAATGCCTTTTTGCGCCAGCGCAATCAGTTTGCCCAATTCGTCCAAGCTGAACGGCGCACCTTCCGCCGTGCCTTGGATTTCGATAATTTTGCCCGAAGCGGTCATAACGATGTTGACATCGCTGTCGCAGCCGGAGTCTTCGGGGTAATCCAAATCCAAAAGCGGCACACCGTTCACCACGCCTGCGGATACGGCGGCAACGGCTTCGCGGATGGGATTTTCGCTGATGAGGTCGTCTGAAAGCAGCTTGTTGACCGCAATTTGCAGGGCGACGAATGCGCCGGTAATAGACGCGGTGCGCGTTCCGCCATCAGCCTGAATCACGTCGCAATCAATCAGGATTTGGCGTTCGCCCAGTTTTTCCATATCTACGACGGCGCGTAGCGAACGCCCGATCAAGCGCTGGATTTCTTGGGTGCGCCCCGACTGTTTGCCTGCCGCGGCTTCACGGCGCATACGCGAGGCAGTGGAAGCGGGCAGCATCCCGTATTCGGCAGTAACCCAACCCTGACCCTTGCCGCGAAGGAAGGGCGGGACATTTTCGTCGATGGAAGCGGTGCAGATAACTTTGGTGTTGCCGCATTCGATCAGGCACGAGCCGTCGGCGTGCGGCAGGAAGTGCGGGGTGATTTTGATGTCGCGCAGGCTGTCGGCAGCGCGCGAGGTGCGGGTGTAATTGCTCATGATTTGTCCTTTGGGGAAACGGTAAAAATTTGTGGTCGGTATTATACGGGATTCGGCAGGGAGGCTGTTTCTATCATAGAAAATCCCTCCATCGCAGGAGGGAGTTAATTTAAGTTTACAAGTGATTAGATAACTCTTTTAACATACTGATAAGCATCATAATGGTAAAGACTGATGTTTCAATTGATATATTTGTTTTGCCGTGTGTATATGAAAATTTAATCATAATAAGCTATCAGCTCCTAAGTTAATAAAAAAACGAGAATCATGAGACTCTTGGCATAGTTTAAAGCTCTATTTGCGGGTTATATGCAGATTTAAGTAAATAAATATCTTTATAAAACAATAAACTAATATTTTTTTATTCTACCTATAAGCTAAGGTCGTCTGAAAACCATATCTAGTTTTCAGACGACCTTATTATATTTCCCTTTCAATCAAGCAAGGAACAGGCGGTATGCGGCGTTTTGGGTTTCGTCCTGATAGCTGTAACCGAGGCTTTCGAGGAAGTTTTCAAATGCCTCATCGTCGGTGGACGGGACGTCGATGCCGACGAGGATGCGGCCGTAGTCGGCGCCGTGGTTGCGGTAGTGGAAGAGGGTAATGTTCCAGCCGCCCTGCATATGGTTGAGGAAGCGGGCGAGTGCGCCGGGTCGCTCGGGGAACTCGAAGCTGATCAAGCGTTCGTGGGCGACTTTTGTTGTGCGTCCGCCGACCATGTAGCGGATGTGGATTTTGGAGATTTCGTCGTCGGTCAGGTCGACATTGGGCAGTCCGGCTTCGGTCAATTGGCGGCTGATGACGGCAAGGTCTTGGGAACCTGCGGTTTGCAGGCCGACGAAGATGTGGGCTTTTTGGTCGTCGCCGTATCGGTAGTTGAACTCGGTGATGTTGCGGCTGCCGAGCAGGTTGACGAATTTGAGGAAGCTGCCGCGCTCTTCGGGGATGGTAACGGCGAAAATACCTTCGTTGCCTTCGCCCAATTCGCTGCGTTCGGAAACGTGGCGCAGGCGGTGGAAATTCATGTTGGCGCCGCTGGTTACGGCGATGAGGGTTTGGTTTTGGATGCGGTTGCGGGCGGCGTAGGTTTTCAGGCCGGCGAGGGCGAGCGCTCCTGCGGGTTCGGTGATGCTGCGGGTGTCGTCGAAGATGTCTTTGATGGCGCCGCAGATAGCGTCGGTATCGACGGTGATGATGTCGTCCAAGAGGTCGCGGCAGAGGCGGAAGGTTTCTTCGCCGACGACTTTGACGGCGGTACCGTCGGAGAAGAGGCCGACGTCTTTGAGGCTAACGACTTTTCCAGCTTCGACGGATTGCTTCATGCAGCAGGAGTCGTTTGTTTGCACGCCGATGACTTTGATGCTGGGGCGGACTTGTTTGACGAACGCGGCAACGCCCGCCGCCAGTCCGCCGCCGCCGATGGGGACGAAGATGGCGTGGATGTCGTCGGGACGCTGGCGCACGATTTCCATGCCGACCGTGCCTTGTCCGGCAATCACGTCGGGGTCGTCAAACGGGGCGATGTAGGTCAGTTTTTCTTTTCCTGCCAACTCCATCGCGTAATCGTAGGCATCGTTGTAGGAAACGCCTTTGAGGACGACTTCTCCGCCGCGGCTTTTGACGGCGTCGATTTTGATTTTGGGCGTGGTTTCGGGCATGACGATGACGGCGCGGCAGCCTAAACGTTGTGCCGACAGTGCGACGCCTTGTGCGTGGTTGCCCGCACTGGCGGCGATGACGCCGCAGGCGAGCGCTTCTTTGGGCAGCTTCGCCATTTTGTTGTACGCGCCACGGATTTTGAAGGAAAACACGGGTTGCAGGTCTTCGCGTTTGAGCAGGACGTTGTTGTTCAGACGACGTGACAGCCCGATTGCGGGTTCGAGCGGCGTTTCGACGGCAACGTCGTAAACGGAGGCGGTCAGGATGCGGATGAGGTAATCGGAATAAGAGGGGCGGTTGTTCATGGTTTTGTGTGCCGGAGGATTATTTTCAAAAGGAGTGTCCGCCGCCCGCGTCAAACTTTGCCAACAAAACGGCGGAAAGGTAAAACCATACCCTCGAGGTCGTCTGAAATCAAGAAAAATCTTAGCAAAGCGAAGTTGCGGCGGTATAATGACTGCCTTTTGTGCCAAACCGCACGACGCGGTTG
>CAKARM010000157.1:0-5381 GCA_916720585.1 uncultured Neisseria sp. | reverse complement strand
ACTGCACCTTGTGAGTTGGAGGGGATGTCCAACTTTTGGGGTGCAGTTCAAACCTGAATTTGGTTTTTCAGACGACCTTTCTGTCATGTCTGCCAAGGTTTATTTGTGCAGCCCGCATTCTTTGCTGTCCTTGCTTTCCCACCACCAGCGTCCGGCGCGGATGTCTTCGTCTGCTTTGACGGGGCGGGTACAGGGTTCGCAGCCTATGCTCGGGTAGCCTTGGAAATACAGGGCGTTGAGCGGAACGTCGTAGGCTTGCGCGTATGCCCAGACGTCGTTTTCTTCCCAGTCGAAAATGGGATTGAACTTGGCGATGTTGCGGCTGTGGTCGGTTTCTTCGAAATCCAATTTGCTGCGGGTTGCCGATTGGCTGCGGCGTTGTCCGGTCAGCCAGGCGGGGGCGTTTTTTAGGGCGCGGTTGAGCGGCTCGATTTTGCGGATGTGGCAGCAACGGCGGCGCAGCTCGACGCTGTCGTACATGGCGGTTGAGCCGAATTCCTGCTCAAACTGCCGCGCGCTTTCGGGATCGGGGTGGAAAACTTCCAGCTCGGTTTGGTAGCGGACGTTGACGGCGGTAATCAGGGCGGCGGTTTCGGGATTGAGCTTGCCGGTGTCGAGGGTGATGATGCGCAGGGGAAGTTTCAGGCGGCAGATGGCGTCGGTAATGATCATGTCTTCGACGGCAAGGCTGGAGGCGAAAACGGCTTTCGGATAGCGGCGGGCGATGTGTTTGAGACGGGTTTCGAGCGTGGCGGTCAACTCGGGCAGCCGGCGCCGTTCGGCTTCGCCTGTCGTCGGGATGCGCCAAAGCTGGGGGCGGAAGAGGGACATGGTTGGCTTGTTCCTTGGTTTTTGTTTTCAGACGACCCCTCTTGCGGCAAAGGGGTCGTCTGAAAGTTTGTACGGAACATTATTGTCGGGCGGTCTCGTGCGAAGGGGAAAGAATGCTTTTCTATTTCTTTATAACCAAAGCGATTGCTGCTGGTCTTTCGGCACGAGGTGGTTCACGCCTATGCCGATCAGGCGGAAGGCGTCTTCGCGCTGGGGCGGCACGCGCTGCATCAGGGTCTGCGCGGCGCAAAGCAGGGCGTCGGTGTCGGGCAGGACGGAAGAGTAGGTTAGGGAGCGGGTGATGATGCGGAAATCATGGGTTTTCAGCTTGAGGGTTACGCCTTTAGCTTCGACGTTTTTGCGTGCGATTTGCCGCCACAGGTCTTCGGCAAGGTGGGGCAGATGTCCTGCCGCCTGTTCGAGCGACAGGTCTTCGGGCAGGGTGATTTCGGTGGAGATTTGAAGGCGCTCGCGTTCGGCTTTGACGGGGCGTTCGTCCGTGCCGCGTGCCAAATCATAGAGGCGGTAGCCGTAGCGTCCGAAATGGTTTAACAGTTCGCCGCGCTCAAAACGGCGCAAATCGCCTGCCGTCTGCATACCCAGCGACTGCATTTTTTTCAGCGTGACTTTGCCCACGCCGGGGATTTTGCCCAAAGGCAGGGTTTCCAAAAACGCCATGACTTTGTGCGGCGGCAGGACGAATTGCCCGTTCGGCTTACGCCAGTCCGACGCGATTTTCGCCAAAAATTTGTTCGGCGCGACGCCAGCGGAGGCAGTCAGACCGGTTTCCGCAAAAATGGCGGCGCGGATTTCTTTGGCAACTTCGCTGGCGTAAGGGATATTTTTGAAATTATGGGTCACGTCAAGATAGGCCTCGTCCAGCGACAGGGGTTCGATTAAATCAGTATAGCGCCTGAATACGGCATGAATCTGCGCGGAAACCTGACGGTACAAATCAAAATGCGGCGGCACATACACCGCTTGCGGACACAGCCTTTTCGCCGTCGCCACCGACATCGCGGAATGCAGCCCGAACTGCCGCGCCTCATACGATGCGGCGCAAATCACCGAACGCGCGCCCTCCCACGCGACGACCACGGGCAGCCCTTTCAAATGCGGCTGCTCGCGCAGTTCTACCGATGCGTAGAACGCGTCCATGTCGATATGGATGATTTTGCGCTGGGACATTGAAGACGGTCAGGAAGGAAAAAGAGACGGGTATTTTAGCGGAAAACGATAGGGGAAGGTCGTCTGAAAACTGTTTTCCAGTTTTCAGACGACCTTTTATCAGAGAAAGCAAACAGACTTTGCAGATTTGCCCGATGGCTTGAACCTACGCCGTTTCATGCGCCCATTGGGGCAGGGTGGTTTTTTGTTTGCAAAAGGCGAACAAACGCTGCCCATTGCACTTTTCAAACATCAGCTCTACGCCGCTTTGCAAACGCAAAATCAGGGCGGAAGGCGTATCGATTTTGATGAAGTCGATATGGTGTTGCACAAGTTTGGCAATGGCGGAATACAAATCAAGCTTGTCCGCGTGCCTGAAAAACCAAGGATTTAAGCTCAACCAACGCCCACCGTTCAGCGAGGTGCCGGGTTGGAAGTCCGCCCGGATTTGAGTCAGGCGGTCGTCTGAAAAATGCAATTCGATATCGCCGTAGAGCCAAATGTTCCACCCCTTTTTTACCAAAAGTCCTTTGGGCACGCATTCGGGCGCAGGGAACATTTGCAGGATCATCTCCGCCGTCTGCCCGATCTCCAGATAATCAAATCGGCCTGTGGTCAAAAAGTCGTACATATCGACGGAAATCGGGAAATGGTAGCGCATGGTCGTTTCAGACGAGGTGTGAAATATGGGCTATCTTAGTTCAAAATATAAATGCAATCAATTCTTATTTTTATTTATTTGGCTCATTATGTGGATTAAATTTAAATCAGGACAAGGCGACGAAGCCGTAGACAGTACAGATAGTACGGAACCGATTCACTTGGTGCTTCAGCACCTTAGAGAATCGTTCTCTTTGAGCTAAGGTGAGGCAACGCCGTACTGGTTTAAATTTAATCCACTATAAAAGAAATTTGTCGGCAAGGCTGATCACTCAAAACAATATTAAGATATTGATAATGAGTTTCCCAATACGCAAATTTGCCATATGATTATCCGCGTTTCATCATCATTTATTCAGTTTATCAGCTATGGCATACATTTTTATATTTTTAGTCGGATGCTTCATTTTCATCCTGATTGCCCGCAGAGTATGGCCAGCGCCTGAAATCATTTGGGAAAACGAACCGCTCATCTGCATCAGTCTCGGTAATTTATTGGATAACGAACGGATTTATTTTGGCAAAAACGAGATTTTCATTTGTGAAGGCAGTGAAATCAAAGCACGTCATCCTCTTCAAGATTTGATTTATTTGAGTAGGACGATAATGGCCCTTTTCGGTACTCATGTTTGGCGGCTGGAGTTTAGAGCGGATGGAAGTCAAGTTGCTTATCATTTTTATCCCAAAGCCGACGGATTCGCTATTTTTTATAAACAACTGGTTCAAAATCATCCGCGTACCATTATGGACTGTTGGAGTGAATGGAGGAGATAGGCAGTTTGGGGCTGCGAATGAATAATTTTAGCACTAGGTGCGATTATTCGCGTTGAGTACATAAAAGGTCGTCTGAAACCTGTTTCAGACGACCTTTTATTGTAAAAATCTATAAATTTAATAGATAATAACTAATCTCATATTATCAAACTGGAAAAGATAACTCGCTGATTAGCTTGATATTTAACATGGTTAAATTATGTTAACTAAAACATACGCTATCCAAACCTGATTTCACAATTGATTTAAATCATAATATCTTGTGTCCAAATCTCTAAAATACCCGAAATCATACTAGATATTGATTTTCGAATAACAAACTACAAGAGTCGAGGAACGCAAAATGCCGAAAATCCCTGAGTTGGTTTGTCCCGCCGGTAATCTGCCCGCTTTGAAGACAGCGGTGGACAATGGCGCAGACACGGTTTATATGGGGCTGAAAGATGCGACGAATGCGCGCAATTTTCCAGGGCTGAATTTCGATATGAAGTCGGCGCAGGAAGGGGTGGCTTACGCCCATGCGCGCGGCCGCAATGTGCTGATGGCCATCAATACTTTTGCCCAGGCGGGGCAAATCGAGCGGTGGCATCGGGCTGTCGATACGGCAGTGCAACTGGGTGCGGACGCGATAATCGTCGCCGACCCTGCGATTATGGCTTACGCCGTCGAGCGTCATCCTAATTTGAGGCTGCACATGTCGGTGCAGGGGTCGGCGACCAATTACGAAGCCATCAATATGATGAAGGAACTGTTCGGAGTCCGCCGTGCCGTGCTGCCGCGCGTTTTGACCGTGGATCAGGTCAAACATGTGATTGACAATACGGATGTGGAAATCGAAGTGTTCGGTTTCGGCAGTTTGTGCGTGATGGTGGAAGGGCGCTGCATTTTATCGAGTTATGCGACGGGCGAATCGCCGAATATGCAGGGCGTGTGTTCGCCTGCCAAAGCCGTGCGCTGGGAGCAGTTGCCAGACCGCATGAACGTGCGGCTGAACCAAGTGTTAATCGACCAATACAAACCGGACGAACCGGCAGGCTATCCGACCCTGTGCAAAGGCCGTTTTGAAGTCAATGACGAAACCTATTACGCGCTGGAAGAGCCGACCAGTCTGAATATTTTGGAAATGCTGCCCGAACTTATCAAAATCGGTGTTTCCGCCATCAAAATCGAAGGCCGCCAGCGCAGCCCGATGTACACGGCGCAAGTAACCAAATCGCTGCGTCAGGCCTTGGATGCGGCCGCCGCCAATCCGGAACATTTCAAAGTCAATCCGCTATGGAACAACGCGCTGAGCAAGGTTTCGGAAGGGCATCAGACGACTTTGGGCGCATACAGCCGTCCATGGAAATAAGGGAGAGGGAAAATGAATCCGATGAAACTATCGCTGGGGCCGGTTTTGTTTTTCTGGCAGAAGGAAGCGCTGCTGGAATTTTACGCCGCCATGCTGGATGCGCCGGTGGATACCATTTATCTGGGCGAAGTGGTGTGTTCGCGCCGACAGAAAATGCGTTTTGCCGACTGGGTCAGCCTGGCGGAAGATTTGGCGGAAAGCGGCAAGGAAATTATTCTGTCGTCGCAGGTGCTGCTGGAAAGCGAATCCGATTTGAAACGCCTGCGCAAAATCACGGGGCAGGAAAAATTCAAAGTCGAAGCCAACGACATGGGCGCGGTCAAGCTGGCGCGCGAACACGGCATTCCGTTTGTCGCCGGCGCCAGCCTGAACATTTACAACGAAAGCACGCTGGCGCTGTTCCAAAAACTGGGCGCATACCGCTGGATTGCGCCGTCTGAGTTGAGCCGCGACAAAGTTGCTGAAATCATCAAGGCTTCAGACGACATCGAAACGGAATTGTTTGCTTGGGGCAAAATGCCGCTTGCTTATTCATCGCGCTGTTTTACCGCGCGTCATTACAACCTGAACAAAGACGGCTGCGAATTCCGCTGTTTGG
>CAKARM010000156.1:0-5390 GCA_916720585.1 uncultured Neisseria sp. | reverse complement strand
TACTGTCTGCGGCTTCGTCGCCTTGTCCTGATTTAAATTTAATCCACTATATATTTGCTTTGCGGCGCGGGTTTAGCGGAAGAAGTCGCCCATGCCTGCGGGCAGGCCTTGGGTGAATGCGCCCATGGTTTTGTTGGTGGTTTCTTCGGCTTTTTCAGATGCGGCGTTGATGGCGGCGAGCACCAAATCTTCGAGCATTTCTTTGTCGTCTGCGGCTTCTTGAATCAGGTCGGGGCTGATTTCGAGTTTGCGCACGACGTGGGCACAGGTCATCACGACCTTAACCAAGCCGTTGCCTGCTTCGCCTTCTACTTCGGTCTCGGCAAGTTTCGCTTGCGCTTTTTTCATGTTTTCCTGCATTTGCTGCGCCTGTTTCATCAGGCCGCCTAATCCGGCTTTTCCGAACATATTTAAAACTCCTGTGGTTGAATCGTTAAGGTTATGGGGTCATACCGTTTGGTGTGAAGGGTCGTCTGAAAGCGGGTTGACGGTTTTCAGACGACCTGAATGTTTATGTATCTGAAGGGAAACGGAAATTCCCGATTGCCGTTATTCCGCCTGCTCCGCCAGTTCCAAAGAATCGGGCTGCCATTGGGCTTCGAAAACTTTTAAAACCTGACGCGCGGTTTCGTCGGCTTCGAGCAAATCCTGTGCCTGCTGCCTGCCTTCGAGTTGGAGACGTTGGCGGCGCATAGTCGGGGTTTCCCAACCCGCGTCGTCGCGCCACGGTTCGGTTTGCAATTTCAACGGCAGGCCGTAGGCTTCGGCAAGCGTGTTTTTGATTTTGTCGAGCCGCTCTTTGTTGGCAGTGGCGCGGGCTTCGTCGGTCAGCGACAGCATCATCAGATGGCTGCCTGCATCGTAGTGCGTCCATGCTGCGTGTTGCGCCAGCATTTGCGCGGCGCCGAGCTTGCGGGCGAAGTGTCGGACGATTGCCGCCCAGTTTTCAGTAGAGAACTCGGGCAGCGGGGCGAACTGCGTGTCTTCATCGTCGTCGCTGTCTTCTTCGGCTTCCGATTCTGCTTCTGCCGTATCGGCAGGGACGGCGTGTTCCCAATCCGGCGGCGGGGGCATTTCCGCGCTGTCTGCTACGGGATAGTCATGCTCGGGCGAACCGTAATCGTAGAAAGGCTCTGCGGAGGCTTCATGCGCAAACGCTGCTGCGTCCACGGTTTCTTCAATCGGGGTCGTCTGAATCGGGTTTTCAGACGACGTCTCAGACAAGGAAACGTCGGTTTCGTTGTTTGCTGCCTCGTTATCGGAAACTTGATTTTCAGACGACGTTTCGGCTTGAGGGGTCGTCTGAAACGGCGTTTCTGCTTCGTTTGCGGACGGGAGGTTTGTCGCTGCTGCTTCAGAGGTCGTCTGAACGCTCGCATCCGCCGTTTGCGCAGGCGTGTCCGTTACAGTTTCTATTTCGCTCGGCGCGTCTTCCCAAGGTGGAACGTCGTTGTTTCCTTGAGTCGTAACCGGTTCGGCAACTTTGTTTTCAGACGACGTTGCGGGCACAGGGGTCATCTGAACGGGCGGTTTGACGGTTTCAGACTGGGGAAGTTGCAAAGGCTTTTTTGCGGTATGGACACCCGTTTCAGCAGAATGCAGCTCGGTATTTTCGATATGTCCGCCAACGTCGTGCGCATCCGCCGCTAGCGGCGCAAACGCAAGCATACGCAACAGGGTCATGACGAAGCCGGCGTATTCGTCGGGCGCAAGGCTCAAATCCTGTTTGCCGTGAATCGCGCATTGATAATAAAGCTGAATTTGTTCGCCGCTGAGTGCTTGGCTCAGTTGCAACAGGGTTTCGCGCTCAGGGTCGTCGTTCGCCAAGGCGGAAGGGACTGCCTGTATCAAGGCGAGGCGTTGCAACAGCATGGCAAGTTCGCTCAACGCGCTGTCAAAGCCGATGGCGCGCGCCGCCATTTCCTGCGCTTTCGCCAGCAGGGCTTCGCCGTCTTGGTTGACGATGCCCGCCAGCAGTTCGTACAGATATTGTTTGTCGACCGCGCCAATCATTTGGCGGACGTCTTGTTCGGCAACGCTGCCCGACCCCATGGCGATGGCTTGGTCAAGCAGGCTTAAGGCATCACGCATCGAGCCTGCGGCGGCACGGCCTAAAAGTTGCAGGGCAGCGGGTTCGTAGGCGATGTTTTCGTTGTTTAAAACATGGGCAAGGTGGTCGGCAACCTGCTGCGAAGTCATGTTGCGCAAGACAAATTGCAGGCAACGGCTCAAAACGGTAATGGGAACTTTGTGCGGATCTGTGGTCGCAAGGATGAATTTGACGTGTTCGGGCGGCTCTTCCAGCGTTTTCAACATGGCGTTGAACGCGCTTTTGGAGAGCATATGCACTTCGTCGATGATATAGACTTTGTATTTGCCGGCGGTCGGCGCGTATTGGGCGTTTTCCAATACTTCGCGGATGTTGTCGATGCCGGTATTGGAGGCGGCGTCGATTTCCAGCAGGTCGACGTAGCGTCCGGTATCGATTTGCGTACAGCTTTGGCACACGCCGCAAGGCTCGCCATGTTGCGCGTTTTCGCAGTTCAGGCTTTTCGCCAGAATACGGGCGATGGTGGTTTTCCCGACCCCGCGCGTACCGGTCAGCAGGTAGGCATGGTGAAGGCGGCCTTCGTCCAGCGCGTTGCGCAAGGCTTTGACGACGTGTTCCTGACCGACTAAGTCGGCAAAGGTTTTCGGACGCCATTTACGGGCAAGAACTTGATAAGCCATAAGGTTTTCTCTGCTGGAAATAAATCGGAAGGTCGTCTGAAAAGTGGTTGAACGCCTTTCAGACGACCTTGGAAGATGACGGGTATTTTAGCATTTTTTTGATTTTTATTAAGGATTTTCTGTCTGCATATCGGGAAAGGCGCGTGTATAATCGTTAGAATATTACAAAATCTAAAATATCTTGAAGAACAAATCACTATGTCTGAAATCATCTTACGCAACCATTCCGCATCCATGCAGATAAACACCTTGGGCGCATATGTGGACAATTTGGTTTTACACGGTCGGGAAGTGTTATTCCCGAAAACCAGCGTCCAAGTCGGTACTGATACAAAATTACGCGGCGGGATGCACGTCTGCCTGCCGCAGTTCGGACCGGACGGTAAAAACCATTTGGCGCAACACGGTTTCGGCAGAACCTCTACTTGGCAAATCCGTTATCAAAACGAATCGGATGTCGGCTTGAGATTGATCAGTACGGCAAAGGGCTACGAAAACGTCGAATGGCTGCTGGATTACAGCCTGCCGAACGAAAACGAAGCGGTCGCCACGCTGACCGTCTGCAATTACGGCGACGCGCCCGTGCGCACTTCGCCCGGTTTCCATCCCTATTTCCCCGCCGTCGGCACCCAATTCGATTTCAACGGCGCGCCCTACGATGCCGACTATATCGCACACACGGAATTTGTCTCCTCGCCGTCGGATACACATGTTGCGTTTGACGGACTGAAACTCGACATCCGAACGCAAAACTTGCCCGTTTACGCGCTTTGGAGCGACCGAAACGGACAATACACCTGCGCCGAGCCTACCGCCGAAGGCAACGCCTTTTTATCGCCTGCGCGCGGCGGGCAGTTTGTGTCGGGGCATGGCAAAAAGCATTACGGCATGAAAATCCGTTTGATTGCTTGAGTTTGGAGTGAATTGATTTCAAGCTCTCAAATAAAAAACCACCTTGAAAAAGGTGGTTTTTAAACATTACAAACCGTTATTGTTGATTGCATTGGCGATATCACGCACGGCAGTAACATACATTCGGCTGTTGTTATACTGCCAAACCGTATAGAAATTATTCAGACCGAGATAATATTCAAATACGCCCGGACTGGTTTCCAGGCTGAACAAAACGGCTTTCTCATTGTCGGCAACTGCTTGTTGCGGCACCACGCCCATCGCTTTGAAATCCGCAACGGTACGGTTCAATGCGGTTTTTTCATCAATGATGGCTTTCAAGTCAGGCGTAATCGTCAGATTGACGGGAACAATCATTTTACCACCTGTTTTCCAGCCATGTTGCTTCATATAATTGGCAACAGAGGCGGCAACGTCACCGATATTGTTCCAAATATCGCGGTGTCCGTCGCCATCATAATCAACCGCCCATTTGCGATAGCTCGAAGGCATGAATTGCGGCATACCCATCGCGCCCGCATAGCTGCCTTTGAAGTCAAAAACGTTCTCTTTTTCTTCTTTCGCCATCAGCAAAAGCTCAATCAGCTCGTTTTGGAAAAACTCGGCGCGGCGCGGATAATCAAAACCCAAGGTACTCAAAGCATCGGCAACGCGGAAGCTGCCTGTATTTTTACCGTAGTTGGTTTCAATGCCGATAATCGCCACAATCAGCTCGGCAGGTACGCCGTATTTGCGTGCCACATCATCGATAACGGCACGGTTGGCAGCGTAAAACTGTTTGCCGCCGTTAAATTTCGTCGCGCCGGAGTTGCCCGTGCGGAATTCATACCAAGGGCGGGAAGTTGACGGGCGGTACATGATATTGATGATATTACCCTTGTAAACCACGCCATTAAAAAAGTTTTGCAGCTCGGCTTCTGTAAACTGCTTTTTCGCTGCCTCATAACGGATAAACTGGCGGACATTGGTATTGGCATTAAAGCCGCTGCTGGCAACCGATTCCGCAGCAGAATCAAAAGCAGGACGCTGGTTTTTGCTTTGATTGATCGGCTCAACCGTTTTAGCAGACTCAACGTTTGTTTTGGTTGTATTGCAAGCAACAAGCAGCAACGCAGTTGATATCGCAAGAGAAGGAATAAGTTTTTTCATATCTGGATTTATAGTCACTAAGGAAGCAGTCTTAATTATGCAAAAAGGTCGTCTGAAAGACGGCAGGAATATATATTCCATTCCCTTTCAGACGACCTTTTAAGACTGTCTATTACTCGGCAGCCGCAACAACAGCAACGGTAATCGCAGCAACAGCGTCAGTGTGCAGAGCCACCTCAACTTCGTACTCGCCTACGGCTTTCAGAGGACCGTTAGGCAGGCGGACGTTGGATTTTGCAGCTTCAACGCCTGAAGCAACAATCGCAGCAGCGATGTCGGCATTGGTAACGGAACCGAACAGACGACCGTCCACACCGGCTTTTTGAGCGATAGTGATGGTTTGACCGTCCAGTTTTTCTTGACGTGCTTTAGCATCGGCCAAGATTTCGGCTTGTTTGGCTTCCAATTCGGCACGGCGTGCTTCGAATTCTTTCATGTTGGCTTCAGTAGCGCGTTTGGCTTTGCCGGCAGGAATCAGGAAGTTGCGGGCGTAACCGTTTTTTACGGTAACGATGTCGCCCAGGTTGCCCAAACCGCCGATTTTCTCTAACAGAATAATTTGCATGATTTAAACTCCAAAATTATTTGTGTTGATCGGT
>CAKARM010000155.1:0-5394 GCA_916720585.1 uncultured Neisseria sp. | reverse complement strand
GTACTGTCTGCGGCTTCGTCGCCTTGTCCTGATTTAAAGTTAATCCACTATACATACGAAATATCGAGAAACCATGAACATCATCTTAAACGGCGAACCCGCCGAACTTCGCGGCACAACCATTGCCGACCTCATCGCCCAAACCGCGCCGCAAAAGCCTTTTGCCGTGGCGGTGAATACCGGATTTGTCGCCAAAGGCGCGTATGCGGAAACGGTTTTGAACGAAAACGACAAAGTCGATATCGTGCGGCCGGTGGTCGGCGGCTAGGCGGTTTTGCCTTTTCAGACGACCTCTGTCCCAAAAACAACGTTACAAAGGAACCCATCATGCTCACCCTATACGGAGAAACTTTCCCTTCACGGCTGCTGCTCGGTACGGCTGCCTACCCGACCCCCGAAATCCTCAAACAATCCGTCCGTATCGCCCAACCTGCGATGATTACCGTCTCGCTGCGGCGCGCGGGAAGCGGCGGCGAGGCACACGGTCAGGGGTTTTGGTCGCTGTTGCAAGAGAGCGGCGTGCCCGTGCTGCCGAACACAGCAGGCTGCCAAAGCGTGCAGGAAGCGGTAACAACGGCGCAGATGGCGCGGGAAGTGTTTGAAACCGATTGGATCAAACTCGAACTCATCGGCGACGACGACACCTTGCAGCCCGATGTGTTCCAGCTTGTCGAAGCGGCGGAAATCCTGATTAAAGACGGCTTCAAAGTGCTGCCTTATTGCACCGAAGACCTGATTGCCTGCCGCCGCCTGCTCGACGCGGGCTGTCAAGCGTTGATGCCATGGGCGGCGCCGATCGGTACGGGCTTGGGCGCGGTTCACGCCTATGCGCTGAAAGTTCTGCGCGAACGCCTGCCCGACACGCCGCTGATTATCGACGCGGGCTTGGGTTTGCCCTCGCAGGCGGCGCAAGTGATGGAATGGGGTTTTGACGGCGTATTGCTGAACACCGCCGTTTCCCGCAGCGGCAACCCTGTCAATATGGCACGCGCCTTCGCACTCGCCGTCGAATCCGGACGGCTGGCATTTGAAGCCGAACCGATCGAAGCACGAACCAAAGCACAAGCCAGTACGCCGACCGTAGGGCAGCCGTTTTGGCATTCGGCGGAGTATTGACGAATAGCGTGTTGCGGGTATATGAAAAGGTCATCTGAACATTTTCAGACGACCTTGTTTGAGGCAAGGACGGCTTTGTGTCCTTGTTGTGTTCCGCGCGGTAAGTTTAGAAGTTCGGGTAAAAACAAATTTTAAGAATACGGACAGAGGTTGTCTGAAAAAAGAAATCAGGCAAACGTTTACTCAAAGAGCTTTCCCTGCGCCAGCAACGCCTTCACGGGCGCAAAATCGCGGCGGTGTTCGGGCAATACGCCGTATCGCTGCAAGGCTTCGAGGTGTTGCGCCGTGCCGTAGCCTTTGTGTTTGTCGAAACCGTATTGCGGATAACGTTCCGCCAACGCATACATCTCGGCATCGCGCGCGGTCTTCGCCAAAACGGAAGCCGCCGAAATTTCCATGATTTTGCTGTCGCCTTTGACCACCGCTTCGGCATCCACGCCAAGGGCCTTCGGCACTCTATTGCCATCGATAAACACCTTATCGGGCTTGATCGCCAACCCGTGTACGGCGCGGCTCATTGCCAACATCGTGGCATGAAGGATATTCAGCTCGAAAATTTCTTGCGGATCGGCTTGCGCGACACACCATGCCAGCGCCTGTTCTTTAATCAAGACCGCCAATGTATCGCGCTTTTTTTCGCTGAGTTTTTTAGAGTCGGTCAAACCGGGCAAATGGTAAGACGGCGGCAGGATAACGGCGGCGGCAAACACGCTGCCGACCAAAGGACCCCGCCCTGCCTCGTCAACGCCGGCAATCAGGAAAGAATTTTTCATCGTTGTTTGAAAATAGAAAAATGGACATTATTTAGACTAATGGGCAGCAGAAACGGAGGAACACCTACCCCGACAGCCGCCTAACCAATATATTTAACGCAATAATCGCCGCAGCCTGTTTAGCTTTGCGCCCACGATACTCCATGCAGCGCCTCACAATGATAGGCGGCATCGGAAAATTTTACCTTGTTTGAAATAAGTTGATTCGTTATAACTGGCTGCATAGTATAATCAAAACCTTTGCCATATACCGAAATAAAGATGAAACCGATTTTTTACCGACTGATTTTGGCTTTCGGGCTGGGAAGCGCCGCCCTCTCCGCACAAGCCGGCTATATCTGCAAAGTGGACGGCAACGCAGTATTTACCGAGAAAAAAATCGGCAACGATTGCACCGAATCCCATACGGACGGCACTGCAAACGTCAGCCCTGAAGAAGCCGGCAGGGCCGTACCCGAGCGGGTCGACCTGAAAGAAGCCCTCGGGGAAGCCGCTCCCGAGCCGGGCGACATCAAAGTCTTGCCGCGCACGACGGGCGGCAGCGTAACCAACACGGCAGAAGCCGCCAATCCCCGTTTGGACATCAAATTGCGCAACGGCAAGCTTGGCGAAGCGACTTCCGTCGGCGACCTGAAAGCAGCCAAAGCCCGCGCCGCCGAGTTGAACCGCAAAGCCAAAATCCTGCCCGCACCCATCCTGCCGGCATCCAAACCCAAGCCGCAACTGACCCGCAAGCAAATCTTGGAAAACGAAGTCCGCAACGAACAAGTGGCTTTGGTCAGGGCGCAGGCACAACTGAATGTTGCCAAGAAAAAAGGCGATCAGGCAAAAATCAGCCGCCTGACCCAAGCCGTCAACGACCGTCAGGCCAATATCCGCGCCATTGAAAGCGAAATGAAACGCTAAACGGACAACGGTTCGGAAAGTTTTTAATCCAAGCTTTCCGAACCATTTTCAATTGAAATCCATCATGCAGCCCATCCCCGACAACATCATCAAATTCCTACACGCCAACCATGTGATCAGCATTGCGGCAGCCGCAGACGGCGAAATTTGGAGCGCCTGCTGCTTTTATGTGCCCGATGAAGAGCAAGCAAGGCTGATTGTCCTGACTTCGGCACGTTCCAAACACGGCAGCCTGATGCTGAAAAATCCGAACATCGCCGGAACCATCGCAGGCCAGCCGGAAAATATCGCCAAAATCAACGGCATACAGCTGACAGCCAGTGCGCAACTGCTGACCGACGAAACAGAGAAAAAAGCAGCGCTCGCCCTCTATTACAAAGCCCATCCGCTTGCCCGCGCGATGAAAAGCGATGTTTGGTCGTTGCGTCTGGAAAACGTGAAATTTACGGACAACAAACTGGTTTTCGCCCAAAAAACCCTTTGGCAGCGCGAAGCCCAAAACGCCTGAATCATTAAACCCTTGGCGATTGGTTTCAACGTTGATGGGTTAAACCCAATACCCAAGGATAAAGGTTTTCAGACGACCCCTGCATACAAGGTCGTCTGAAAAACAGTGCCCAATCAAAAATCCTGAAACCGGCAAACGGATTTCAGGATTTTTGATATTCGGATCATCCGCACGTAAAAAAAGCGGCAGCCATGCCCTACCGCCCTTTCCTATCCGAAATCTCAATATCTCGCCATCGTCCCATCCACCTGCAAAGCCCAAGCATCAATCCCGCCTTGCAGGTTAAACAGATTTTCAAAACCCGCGTCCGCCAGATACATCGCCGTATGCAGGCTACGGATGCCGTGGTGGCAGTAAACGACAATCGGCAAATCGTCGTCGGGCAGCTCGTTTTGGCGCAGCGGAATCAGGTTCATCGGGATATGGATGGCGTCAGGCAGGGCGCAGACGGCAGTTTCCTCATCGGTGCGCACGTCCAGCAGATGGAACGCGCGACCTTCTTGCTGCCATTGTTGCAGTTGCAGCGGGGTGAGTTGTGGAATCGTCATGATGTTGTGTGTGTGAAATGATGGAAACGATGAAAGGTCGTCTGAAAACGTTTAGCCATGTCCGGCTGGTTTTCAGACGACCTTTGAGTTCAGAAAAGATTAAAAATCGAAATCGCCGAAAGGACGGTTTTCTTTGTCGTCCAAATGCGCGACCAGCGTGTCGAACAGGACTTTTTCTTCAAATTCGTTGCCCTTGCGCGTAATCAGCAGCGCGCGCTGTACCGGCTGACGGCCGACGATGACTGCCATGCGGCCGCCGTCTTTCAACTGTTCTTTCAATACGTCAGGCACGCGGTCCACCGCGCCGCCGACGTAAACCGCATCAAACGGCGCGCCCGCGGAAGGCTCGGTCAGCCCGTTGTTTTGCACATAATCGATATTGTCCAAAGCCAAGCCGTCCAACACTGCTTTGGCGCGGTTTTGCTGCTCGGCATCGAGGTCGTCTGAAACCACTTTACCCGCCAGTTTCGCCAAAAGCGCGGTCGCATAGCCCGAACCCGTACCGATTTCCAAAACCGTATCGGTTTGCGTCAGCTTCAAGCCCTGCGCCAACCGCGCTACGATTTTCGGCTCGAGCATCTTATGTCCGTTGGCAAGCGGCAGCTCCATGTCGGCATACGCCAAACCCTGCAAAGACTCGTTCACGAAACGCTCGCGCGGAATTTCCTCCAACGCGTCCAAAACGTCAAAATCCAATACATCCCACGGACGGATTTGCTGTTCGACCATGTTGAACCGCGCTTTTTCAAAATCCATTTTGTGCTCCGTTAAATAATTGTTTTAGCAATGGCAGATATTATAAAACCACACTCCCGCCGCGCCAACTTCAGCGCGCGCCGCCCGCCCGTTTTTTCGGTCTCAAGCCGCCTGACGCGAAGCCTTAAACCGCTTCGCCAAAATCTTCGCCAGTTCGCCCAAATACAAAGCATCCGTTTCATCAAACTGCGCCAGATGTTCGCTGTCCACGTCCAACACGCCGATACAGAGGTCGTCTGAAAACAGCGGAACCACAATTTCCGAACGCGACAAAGACGAGCAGGCAATATGGTCGGGATGCGCGTTGACATCCTTGACGACCATCGTCTCGCCCTTCGCCCAAGCCTGACCGCACACCCCGCGCCCGAACGGAATCCGCGTACACGCCAAAGGCCCCTGAAACGGCGCCAAAACCAATTCGTCCGTACGCGTATCGACCAAATAAAAACCCACCCAAAACCAGCCGAACGCCTCCTTCAAAACCACCGCCGTGTTCGCCAAATTCGCCACCCAATCCGTCTCGTCCGCCACCACAGACTCAATCTGCGGCAACACCTCCCGATAAAGCACGGCCTTGTCCGAAGCCGAAAAATGAAGCGCGTGCATAGCCATGTCCTATATATGTGTATATCAAGCAGTTATTATAAAACAGGTCGTCTGAAACAGCATTTCAGACGACCCCGGGCATCCCGTTTCAAGTTGCGAACCCGTCGCATATCCACTAAACTTCACGTTATAGTGGATTAACTTTAAACCAGTACGGCGTTGCCTCGCCTTGCCGTACTAT
>CAKARM010000154.1:0-5434 GCA_916720585.1 uncultured Neisseria sp. | reverse complement strand
AATCAGGACAAGGCGAGGCAACGCCGTACTGGTTTAAAGTTAATCCACTATAAACGGACAAAAGGTCGTCTGAAAAAGCCCAATTCAGCTTTTCAGACGACCTTCTTTCATGTTTTCCAAATCAGACGCCTTTAAAACGCTTCGCCGACTTTCACGCCGCCGGCTGTGTCTTTAGGCGTGGCAAGTTGCGCGGTCATGGCTTGGGCGGCTTGGAAATCGGGCGTCTGCATCACGGCTTGGGCGGCTTCCTTGCCCAATGTGTTCGCCATGTATTGCCAGCGGCTTGCCAAATCGGGATTGACGGGGATTTGGAAGCCGTCGCGCAGTTCGTCCACGAGGTCGGGACGGTTGCAGACAAGGACGATGTCGCAGCCTGCCGTAAAGGAAGCGTTTGCACGTTCTTTGATGCCGCCCGCTGCGCCTGCGCCTTCCATCGTGAGGTCGTCTGAAAAGATAACGCCTTTAAATCCGATGTCTTGGCGCAGGATTTGTTTGAGCCATTTTTCGGAGAAACCGGCGGGCTTGCCGTCAATTTGCGGATAAACGACGTGGGCGGGCATGACCGCCGCCATGCCTGCGCCGCTTAGGGCGCGGAACGGAATCATGTCGGCGGCTTCGAGTTCGGCAAGGCCGCGCATGTCTTCGGGTTGCACCAAATGGCTGTCGCCTTCGACGAATCCGTGTCCGGGGAAATGTTTGCCGCAGGATTTCATGCCGCCCCGGTTCAGACCTTTTTGCAGGGCAAGGGCGAGCTGGGTTACGGTGTCGGCGTTGTGGTGGAAACTGCGGTTGCCGATGACGGGACATGTTCCCCAGTCGAGGTCGAGGACGGGCGTGAAGGAGAGGTCTATGCCGCAGGCGGTCAGTTCCGTCGCCAATACCCAGCCGACCTGCTCGGCTTTTTCTTTGGCGGCGGCTTCGCCTTCGGTATCCCAAATCTGCCCTAAAGTGTTCATGGCGGGCAGGCGTGTGAAGCCTTCGATAAAGCGTTGTACCCTGCCGCCTTCGTGATCGACGGCGATGATGAGTTCGGGCGTGCGCAGTGCTTTGATTTTTTGAACCAGGGCTTTGAGCTGCCCGACGTTTTCGAAGTTGCGGCGGAACAGGATGACGCCGCCGATAGACGGGTCGAGCAGGCGTTGTTTTTCTTCTTCGGTCAGACAGTAGGCGGCGACGTCTGCCATAACGGGGCCGCGCGGGATGGAATGGGGAGCGTTCATTTTTGGATTCCTTAAAATGTTTTCAGACGACCTTAAAGTATCAAAGGTCGTCTGAAAACGGGAAAACACATTAGGCAGCTTTGCCTTTTTTGTCTTTCAGTATGAAGATGAGGGCGGTCATGACGACGCCGGTGGCGAAAAAGCCCAGCCAAGCCGATTGCGTCATGCCCAACACGAGGTAGCCTGCCGCTGCCGCGCCTGCGACGGTCAGGGCGTAAGGCAGTTGCGATGTAACGTGGTCGATGTGGTTGCAATGCGCACCGGTAGAAGACAGGATGGTGGTGTCGGAAATGGGCGAACAGTGGTCGCCGCACACCGCGCCAGCCATCACGGCGGACATACACGGGATAACCAACGATGCATCGACTTTAACCGCCATCGCGGCGGCAATCGGCAGCATAATGCCGAACGTACCCCAGCTTGTGCCTGTGGCGAACGCCATCACGCTGGCGAGCAGGAAGAGGATGACGGGCAGGAATCCGGGATGGATGTTGTCTGCAACCAGCGTGGAGAGGTAGTCGCCGGTGTGCATTTCGCTGACGACGGTGCTGATGAGCCAGGCAAGAATCAGGATGGTAATCGCGCCGAACATCGAAGATATGCCCTGACGGACGGCTTTGGGATAGTCGGCGGCCTTGATGGTGCCGAGTGTGCAGAGGACGACGGCGAGTACGCCGCAAGTACCGCCGAACACTAGCGAAGTGTTTACATCGGTATTTTCAAACGCACCCAAAATGCTGAAGGTTTCGCTTGCCTGCGCGCCTGTGTAAATCATGGCGGAAACGGTGGATGCGATCAACACCAAAACAGGGATAATCAGCGCGTAAACCCTGCCTTTGGGGCCGTCAGAGCCGGTGGATTCGTCATGAGTTTCCTGCAATGCCGCTTTTTCAAGGCGCGCCATCGAGCCGATGTCGAAAGAAAACCAAGCGACGACAAACACCATGATCAGGGCGAACAGGGCATAATAATTCATCAGGCTCATGGCGACGAACACACCCATCGGCGTGTATCCGGTGATGTGGTAGGTAACGAGCAGACCTGCCAGCGTGGCGATAATCGATGCGCCCCAGCTTGAAACCGGCATCAGTACGCACATCGGCGCAGCGGTAGAGTCAAGGATATACGCGAGTTTGGCGCGGGAAACTTTGAATTTGTCGGTAACGGGGCGGGCAATCGCGCCGACGGCGAGACTGTGGAAATAGTCGTCGATAAAGGTAACGAATACGAGACAGGCAGTCAGCATTTTTGCGCCGCGCCGCCCTTTGATGTGTTGCTTCGCCCAATCGGCAAACGCCTGATTGCTGCCCGAAAAGGTTAAAAGAGAAGTGAAAATACCGAGCAACAACAAGAAAATCAGGATTTTAGGTTTTCCCAGCGACCAATCGCCGTCTGCCCAAGCCAGTCCGACCACCATGTCTTTCAGGTGTGTCAGTCCGTCAATCGGGCTGCCGCCGACCAAAAAGGCAACGCCGACCAAGATACCGATGCCCAAAGACAGCAGCACGCGGCGGGTGATGACGGCAAGCGCCAATGCCAAAAACGGCGGCACGACGGATAAAAACGAATGTGAATAATCAATCAGGTGCATAATATTTTTATTAATAGGAAGTCAATCGGAGCGGAACGTTTTCAGACGACCTTTGAATGCGATTGTTGACAAAGCCAAAAGAGCAAAACCATCAAAAAACAAACAAATCAATCAGTTGCTAAAATTACAAAATACCCGCCACCTTAGGATGGCGGGTATTCTATCATTGAATGGCGCTTGCGTTGCACCTTATTGCAGGGTCAGGGCGAGGAAAAGCGTATTGCCGTCGCGCTGAACCAGCAGCGGCACATTTTTGCCCGCGCCTGCCAACGCGCTGCGGAAGCTCGATTCGTCGTTGACGCTGATTTGGCTGACAGCGAGGATTTCGTCACCGCGTTTGAGTCCGGCACGTTCCGCCGCGCCGCTGACGCGGGAAACAATCAGGCGGCTTTTGCCTGCACCTTCATCGACGCGCAGGGTCAGTCCCGTATTATCGACGGTAAAGCCGTCCGCCGGATTTGCCTGCTGCGGCTGCTCGGTAGCGCGTGAAGACGTTTCGTTCTGCTCCGCCATGCTGCCGAGTTTGACTTTCACATTGATTTTCTCGCCTTTGCGCCATACTTCCAGCGAAACTTCCTTACCCGGCAGCATCGAGCCGACCATAACCGGTAAATCGCTGGACACGCGCACTTCTTCGCCGTTAACGCTGCGAACGATGTCGCCCACTTGCAATCCTGCCTGCATGGCAGGGCTGTTCGGCATCACTTTGGCAATCAACGCGCCGCTGGCTTTGTCCAATCCGAACGATTTTGCCAGATCGTAAGACACTTCCTGAATAATCACGCCCAACTGACCGCGCTGAACCTTACCGCTGGTTTTCAACTGCTCGGCAACATTCATCGCCACATCAATCGGAATCGCGAAGGAAATGCCCATAAATCCGCCGCTTCGGCTGTAAATTTGGGAGTTGATGCCGACCACCTGACCTTTCAGGTTAAACAGCGGGCCGCCGGAGTTGCCCGGATTGATGGCAACGTCGGTTTGGATGAAAGGCGTGTAGCTTTCATTCGGCAGGCTGCGTCCTTTGGCGGACACGATGCCCGAAGTAACGCTGTTGTCAAAGCCGAACGGCGCACCGATGGCGGCAACCCATTCGCCCGGTTTCAAATCTTTCGGATTGCCGATTTTGACGACGGGCAATTCTTCCGAAGCGTCAATCTTCAGCAGCGCGACATCGGATTGCGTATCCGATCCGATCAGCTTGGCGGTGTATTCGCGTTTGTCGTTGAGCAGGACTTTGATATTGCCCATGCCGGCGACGACGTGGGTATTGGTCAGGATATAGCCGTCTTTACTGATGATGAAGCCGGAGCCGAAGTTCAAATCCTCGTCGGCAGACTGGTCTTCCGGCATATCGGGCATATTCGGGACAAGGCGTTTGAAAAACTCGTAAAACGGGTCGTTGTCAGGGAATTGGCTCAAGTCCATGCCCTGCTCTTCAGACTGCCCGCTGCCTGAGGCACGTCCAGCGGGAGAAGCTTGGATATTGACCACCGCCTGACCTTCGTTTTGCACCAATTGTGCGAAATCGGGCAGCAGCATACCGACGCTGCCGTCGTCTTTGGAAGGTTCGATTCTTTGTACGAATTCTTCGCTTTTACTGTCGCCGCCGAAGAAGCTGCTGATCTTGTCACAACCGCCCAAGGCCAGCGCAGAAGCCGTTACCAAAGCAAAGTATCTGTATTTATTCATTTTTTCGCGCACCGCGTTTCCTTTTCCGAATAACGGATTGTGTTCTTGCATCTTAAAAACAGGGGGTCGTCTGAAACTTTTCTCGTTTTCCAACCCGATAAGGTCGAATTTTACCTTTTGCCCGTATTTTTTCAAGCATTTCATTTTAAATAAAAAAATGCCGTCAGAAATTTTAACCTGATAGAAAGGTTGTTTTGTTGATTGTTTACAATTTATCAATGTTTACATCAACTTCGCGCCATACTCGCACAAATCATTAATGATGCACTTCCCGCATTGCGGCTTCTGCGCCTTGCAGGTGTAGCGTCCGTGCAGAATCAACCAATGATGGGCATCCATCAAAAACTCTTTCGGCACAAAGCGCATCAGCTTGTCTTCCACCTCGCGCACATCCTTGCCCGGCGCGATTTTGGTACGGTTGGAAACCCTGAAGATATGCGTATCGACCGCCATGACGGGATGGCCGAACGCCGTGTTCAACACCACGTTTGCCGTCTTGCGCCCCACGCCCGGCAACGATTCCAAAGCCTCGCGGTCTTCCGGCACTTCGCCGTTGTATTTTTCCAGCAGGATGTGGCAAGTCTGCATGATGTGTTTGGACTTGGTTTTATAAAGCCCGATGGTTTTCGTGTATTCCATTACGCCGTCCAAACCCAAATCCAACATCGCCTGCGGCGTATTGGCAACCGGAAACAGCTTTGCCGTCGCCTTATTCACGCCTACGTCGGTCGCCTGCGCCGACAGCAAAACGGCGATCAAAAGCTCGAAGGGCGAATTGAAATGAAGCTCGGTGGTCGGATGGGGATTGGCAGCGCGGAAACGCTCGAAAATTTCTTGGCGGATCTGTTTGTTCATGGAGGTATGGGTAGGATTGGTGTGTGTCTTTATCGTTTGCCCGATTATAACGCAAAAGGTCGTCTGAAAACCTATG
>CAKARM010000153.1:0-5449 GCA_916720585.1 uncultured Neisseria sp. | reverse complement strand
GATGCTCGACATCCTCGACATCCAGCGCGACCACAAAAAGCTGATTGACGGCGCGATGAACCTGCTCGCTTCAGACGGTCTTTTGTACTTCTCCAACAACTTGCGCAGCTTCGTCTTGGACGATTCGGTATCGGAACAATACGCCGTCAAAGACATTTCCAAACAATCCGTTCCCGACGATTTCCGCAACAAGAAAATCCATCAGTGTTGGGAAATCAGACACAAAGCCTGACTGTCCTCGTCGTTGGTTGAAATACCCAACGGTTTATCTGACCAAAGGTCGTCTGAAAACTCCGTTTGGTGTTTTCAGACGACCTTTTCTCAATATAGGCAGGCATCACGCCGCCCCTTCACGGTATAATCCGCCCCATATCACTTCACAACAAGGAACACACAAGATGGATTGGAAAGGACGCGAACAGAGTCAAAACGTAGAAGACCGACGCGGCAGCAGCGGTGGAGGCGGCGGCGGTAGAACGCCCGGCATCCTCGGCATCATCGTCGTTTTGATCGGCGCTTATTACGGCGTCGATTTGAGCGGCTTGGTCGGCACGCCTTCCATGGGTACGGGTTCAACCCAAACCTCCCAGCTCAAACCTCAAGAAGAAGCCGAGCTGAACGAACTTGCCCGCGTCGTCCTCGCCGACACTGAAAAAGCTTGGGGCAGCTATTTCAAACAAATCGGACGGACCTACACCCCGACCACGCTGGTGTTATACAACGGCGGCACATCCACCGCCTGCGGCATGGGTCAATCGGCAATGGGGCCGTTTTACTGCCCGGGCGACAAAAAAGTCTATCTCGACTTAGACTTTTATAGGGATATGCAGACCAAACTCAACTCTGCCAGCGATGCCGCGTTTGCCTACGTCATCGCACACGAAGTTGGACACCACGTCCAAAACCTGCTCGGTATCCTGCCTAAAGTCCACAGAATGCAGCAGCAGGTCGGCAAAAAAGAAGCCAATGCCCTTTCCGTCAAACTCGAATTGCAGGCGGACTGCTACGCGGGCATTTGGGGGCATTACGCCGTCAACAATAATATCTTCAAACCCGAAGACATCCCCAAAGCCATGCTGGCTGCCGAATCCGTCGGCGACGACCGCCTGCAGAAAGACGGGCAGGGCTACGTCGTTCCCGACAGCTTTACACACGGCTCGTCCGAACAGCGCATGGCATGGCTCAAACGCGGTTTGGACAGCGGCGACATCAATCAATGCAACACTTTCGGCAATTGATTGAAACCGCAGTGAATGGTTATTTGATATAACCCCCAAAGGTCGTCTGAAAGCCTTCAGATGACCTTTGCCTATGTTAGAATAAGCCCGTTTTCCATTCACAATCACAAAGGAAACCATCATGGCAAACATTGCCCGCGACATCTTCAAAGCCTACGACATCCGAGGCATTGTCGGCAAAACCCTGACCAATGAAGCCGCCTACCTCATCGGCAAAGCCATCGCCACCCGAGCCGCCGAAAAAGGCATTACCCGCATCGCACTCGGACGCGACGGACGCTTGAGCGGTCCCGAACTGATGGAACACATCCAGCGCGGCTTTACCGACAGCGGCATTGACGTCCTCAATGTCGGCATGGTTGCCACCCCCATGCTGTATTTCGCCGCCATCAACGAATGCGGCGGCAGCGGCGTGATGATTACCGGCAGCCACAACCCGCCCGATTACAACGGTTTCAAAATGATGCTCGGCGGCGACACCCTCGCAGGCGAAGCTATCCAAGGACTGCTCGCCCTGATCGAAGCCGACAAACTGACCGCTTCCGATAAAAAAGGCAGCGTAACCAAAAAAGACATTTCCGGCGAATACCACAACCACATCGTCGGCCACGTCAAACTCAAACGCCCCATGAAAATCGCCATCGACGCGGGCAACGGCGTAGGCGGCGCATTCGCAGGCAAACTCTACAAAGGTTTGGGCAACGAAGTAACCGAACTTTTCTGCGAAGTGGACGGCAATTTCCCCAACCACCATCCCGACCCTTCCAAACCAAAAAACCTGCAAGATTTGATTGCCGCGCTGAAAAACAGCGATGCCGAAATCGGCTTGGCTTTTGACGGCGATGCCGACCGCTTGGGCGTCGTCACCAAAGACGGCAACATCATCTATCCCGACCGCCAGCTCATGCTGTTCGCCCAAGACGTTTTGAGCCGCAACCCCGGCGCGAAAGTCATCTTCGACGTCAAATCCACCCGCCTGCTGGCTCCGTGGATTAAAGAACACGGCGGCGAAGCCGTCATGGAAAAAACCGGCCACAGCTTCATCAAGTCCACCATGAAAAAAACCGGCGCGCTGGTTGCGGGCGAAATGAGCGGACACATCTTCTTCAAAGAACGCTGGTTCGGCTTCGACGACGGCATGTACGCCGGCGCGCGCCTCTTGGAAATCCTGTCTGCCTTCGACAATCCATCCGAAGTGTTGAACAGCCTGCCGCAAAGCATTTCCACGCCCGAACTCAACATCGACCTGCCCGAAGGCAGCAACGGCCATCAGGTTATCGAAGAACTCGCCGCCAAAGCCAAATTCGAAGGCGCGACCGAAATCATCACCATCGATGGCCTGCGCGTGGAATTCCCCGACGGCTTCGGTCTGATGCGCGCCTCCAACACCACGCCGATTTTGGTGTTGCGCTTCGAGGCAGATTCCGATGAAGCCATCGAGCGGATTCAAAACCAGTTTAAAGCCGTCATCGAAAGCAATCCCCTGCTGAAATGGCCGCTGTAAATCATTGAGGCTTTAAAGCTCGAAAGGTCGTCTGAAAACGAGTATTCCACGTTTTCAGACGACCTTTTGTTTCGATGTTTACGCTCTTTAAACTCAGTCAGGGCAACGCCCTACTCTCCCAAGCCAATACACCTAAACTTCCCCCCCAATGACCTTTGACTTCCATCAAACAAAATTATCTTCTTCAAAATATGCCCGCTGTTCTTTGACCAAGAAAATAAATGCGTACACATCCTCATCAAATAACCAAATATTGCTTATTGAATAAATACACAGCCGACACAACAGCGAATTAATGTTTAAAAGTCAAAAAATAGAGCCATTTATCTACAAAATAGCCACCCAATATAATATTAAATGCCAACCATACCAACAGACCCGACTTTATACGAAAAAACCCATGCCGTTTTCAGACGCCCCCATCTCGATTAAAAGCCTATTTTCCCAACCATTTCAGGCTACTATGCACAAACAGCTTCTTACAGTATGATGAACTTTTCGATTTTGCCTTAAGCCTGCATGAGTTTCCGCAGCGCAGGCGGCAGGAATCAGGCTTCCAAACAAATCCAACCTCAACTCGGAGTAAACATCATGTTGACCCAGACCCAACAGGTCGATTTGACCCTGCATCATCTCAAAGAGCGTGCCTTGGCAGAATATAGCCCCAAACAGCGTGCGACCGTCGAAGCTTCCGAAGACTGGAAACAGTTTGACAGACGTTTGAACGAGCATTTTCCCAAACTGATGCACGAGCTGGACAACGTTTACAACGACAACGAAGCCGTCCTGCCCATGCTGGAACAACTGATTGCACAAGCATGGCAAAGCTATTCCCAACGCGACAAGTCTCTGAAAGCCATTGATGCCGCACGCGAGAGCGATCCCGATTGGATTTTGTCTAATAAACAGGTCGGCGGCGTGTGTTATGTCGATTTGTTTGCGGGCGATTTGAAAGGCTTGAAAGCCAAAATCCCTTATTTTCAAGAGCTGGGGCTGACCTATCTGCACATGATGCCCCTGTTTAAATGTCCCGAAGGCAAAAGCGACGGCGGCTATGCAGTCAGCAGCTACCGCGATGTCAATCCGGCTTTGGGTACGATAGACGACTTGCGCGATGTCATTGCCGCGCTGCACGAAGCGGGCATTTCCGCCGTCGTCGATTTCATCTTCAACCACACGTCCAACGAACACGAATGGGCGAAAGGCTGCGCCGCCGGCAATCCGCTTTTCGACAATTTCTACTATATTTTCCCCGACCGCTGGATGCCCGACCAATACGACCGTACCCTACGCGAAATCTTCCCCGACCAGCATCCGGGCGGATTCTCGCAACTGGAAGACGGACGCTGGGTGTGGACAACGTTCAATTCCTTCCAATGGGATTTGAATTACAGCAATCCTTGGGTATTCCGCGCCATGGCGGGCGAAATGATGTTCCTCGCCAATCTAGGCGTTGACATCCTGCGTATGGACGCCGTTGCCTTCATTTGGAAACAGATGGGTACAAGCTGCGAAAACCTGCCGCAAGCCCATGCCTTAATCCGCGCGTTCAACGCCGTCATGCGCATCGCCGCACCTGCCGTGTTCTTCAAATCCGAAGCCATCGTCCACCCCGACCAAGTCGTCCAATACATCGGACAAGACGAATGCCAAATCGGTTACAACCCGCTGCAAATGGCATTGTTGTGGAACACCCTCGCCACCCGCGAAGTCAACCTGCTCCACCAAGCCCTCTCCTACCGCCACAACCTGCCCGACCATACCGCATGGGTCAACTACGTCCGCAGCCACGACGACATCGGCTGGACGTTCGCCGACGAAGATGCATCGCAATTCGGCATCCACGGCTACGACCACCGCCAATTCCTCAACCGTTTCTTCGTCAACCATTTCGACGGCAGCTTCGCGCGCGGCGTCCCCTTCCAATACAACCCCAACACCGGCGACTGCCGCGTCAGTGGTACTGCCGCCGCCCTCGCCGGTCTGGCGCAACACGACCCCCACGCCGTTGACCGCATCAAACTCTTGTACAGCATCGCCCTGAGTACCGGCGGCCTGCCCCTGATCTATCTCGGCGACGAAGTCGGTACGTTGAATGACGACGACTGGTCAAGCGACAGCAATAAGAGCGACGACAGCCGCTGGGCGCACCGTCCGCGTTACAACGCTGAGTTGTACGAACAACGCCACGACGCATCCACCGCAGCCGGACAAATCTATCAAGGTCTGCGCCACATGATAGACATCCGCCAAAACAACCCGCGTTTGAACGGCGGCCGTCTGGTTACCTTCAACACCAACAACAAACACATCATCGGCTACATCCGCAACAACGCGCTTTTGGCGTTCGGCAACTTCAGCGAACACGCGCAAACCATCAGCGCGCACACCCTGCAAGCCATGCCCGCCCGCGCCAAAGACCTCATCAGCGGCGAGACCGTGGTATTGAATCAGGATTTAGTGCTACGTCCCTACCAAGTGATGTGGCTCGAAATTGCCTGATGATTGAAGCAGCTTAAAAACGTAAAGGTCGTCTGAAAACCGGTATTTCCCGTTTTCAGACGACCTTTTTGACAAAACTGATGTCCACACATAATCTGTCCGCCGCCTTTTTATAGTGGATTAAATTTAAACCAGTATGGCGTTGCCTCGTCTTAGCTCAAAGAGAACGATTCTCTAAGGTGCTGAAGCACCAAGTGAATCGGTT
>CAKARM010000152.1:0-5502 GCA_916720585.1 uncultured Neisseria sp. | reverse complement strand
TCTCTTTGAGCTAAGGCGAGGCAACGCCGTAATGGTTTAAAGTTAATCCACTATAATGTCTTGAATAAACGAAGGTAAAGAGCATGGATAAGGTTTCAGACGACACAAAACGTCGTCTGAAAATCCGAGTATCTAACAAAACCGGATTCCCATCAAAGGAATCCGGTTTGTTTTATTCCAAACTTAGAAATCCATTCTCACGCCTACGCGGACGGAGCGTACCGGCAGCGGGGCGATGTATTTAAATAAAAAAGAAACGTTTTCAGACGACCTATTTTTATACAACCCTCTTATTTCCGTATCTCAACCAACATCCGGCACACGCCCAATCCTGCCGCTGCCAAGATTGCGGCGACAAAACCGATGTTGGAAATGCCCGCCCAGACGGTAACGTAATGTCCCAAAAGCGCGCCGCCGCCGATGCCGACGTTGTAGAGGCCTGAATAAATCGAGTTGGCCACATCCGTCGCATCCGAGGCAAAGTCCAATACTTTGGAGACCATGCCGAGGCTCAAGACGACGATGGCGATACCCCAGACAAACACCAGCGCGTAAACGGCTATCGGGTAAGCGGCAAGGGGAAGCAGGCAGAGCGTTGAAGCCATGATGACGGATACCGAGGTCAGCAGGAATATGCGCTGGTGTTTGGCAAACCATTTGCCGAACAGATACGACGCGGCAAATCCCGCCAGCCCGTACAGGCTCAAGACGATGGTCACTTGTTCGGGTGCGAAGCTGCCGGCTTGCAGGACGAAGGGTTCGATATAGCTGTATGCCGTAAAGTGGGCGGTAATCAGGAGGACGGTCAGCGCGTAGAGCAGCATGAGGTTTTTGCGCTTGAGCAATCCGGGCAGGCTTTTGAGCGAACCTGTGTTCACGCTGGGCAGCAGCGGCAGGTTTTTCGCCAATATGCCCATGACCGCTGCCGCGCAAAGTCCGATAAGCAAAAAGCTGAACTGCCAGCTTGAGTGTTGCCCGATAACGCGCCCCAGTGGGATGCCCGCCACCATCGCCATAACCGTACCCGTACTGAGCAGTCCCAAAGCCTGATTGCCTTTACCCTGCGGTGCAACGCGTACTGCCAGCGAGGCGGTAATTGACCAAAACACGGCGTGTGTCAGGGCGATGCCGATGCGGCTGACGAGCAGGATTTCGAAACTTCGGGCGAAATAGGAAACGATGTGGCTAATGGTAAAGAACGCGAAGAGGACGAGCAGCAGCTTGCGGCGTTCGATGTTTTTCGTTGCCAGCATCAGCGGCAGCGACAGCAGCGCGACGATCCAGGCATACACGGTAATCATGATGCCGACTTCGGTCGGCGGCATATTGAAGGTCGCGCCGATGTCGCTCAATAGGGCAATCGGGATATATTCGGTGGTGTTGAAAATGAATGCACCAACTGCCAGGGCGATGACGCTTAGCCATTGTTTGTTTGTGTTTGCCGACATTGGGGTTTCCCTTTTTATATTTGTCTTCAAAAATTTATCGATTTTGTAATTATACTACTTTCAGACGACCTTCCTACTGCGCCGATACAAAATTCCGCCCTAGACGCTCCCGCATCATCGGCATACAATCTTTGCATGAACACCAAACGCCCCAAGCTCTCCCGTTTTGCCCATATTTACGGCATGAACGGGCAATTCGTCCTGTTGGAACAGCATTCCGAGTGGATGCCGGTCAACGATGCCGACTACGACAATGCGCCTGCATTGCCGGAGGGGTTCGTGTTTGCGGATGAAGCGTTCTATACGACCGACGGCAGCGTGCCGCCGCTTGTCCTGCCCGACAACATCAAAATCTTCAACGAAGAAGCGCGCAAACTCGAACGCCGCAGGCTCGATGCGCTGGCTTTGGAGGAGTTGGGCAAAAACCTCGCCGCCGCCCAAGCCGAGACCGACCTCGAAGCCCTGCTCGAAAAAATCGACTTTCATTTGAAACAAGACAATCTGTTCAAATAAAACTTTTCAGACGACCTCCCAAGCAGCAAAGGGGTCGTCTGAAAGATAAAATCGTTGACAATCCAAACCGATTTGGTACATTGTTCAACACTTATCAATCCCCGTTTCCCAACCGACAAAGGAGTCGAGAAGATGTTTTCAAAAAGCGTCAACCTAGCCCAATATGATCCGGAGCTGGCAGCCGCCATCGCCCAAGAAGACCAACGCCAGCAAGACCACGTCGAACTGATTGCTTCCGAAAACTACGTCAGTTGCGCCGTGATGGAGGCACAAGGTTCGCAATTGACCAACAAATACGCCGAAGGCTACCCCGGCAAACGCTACTACGGCGGCTGCGAATACGTCGATATCGTCGAACAGCTGGCAATCGACCGCGTCAAAGAACTCTTCGGTGCGGAATACGCCAACGTCCAACCCCATTCCGGCTCCCAAGCCAATCAAGCCGTGTACGCCTCCGTCCTCAAGCCAGGCGACACCATCCTCGGCATGAGCCTCGCCCACGGCGGCCACCTGACCCACGGCGCCAGCGTCAACATTTCAGGCAAACTCTACAACGCCATTACCTACGGCTTGGATGAAAACGAAGTCCTCGATTACGCCGAAGTCGAACGTCTCGCGCTCGAACACAAACCCAAAATGATCGTTGCCGGCGCATCTGCCTACGCCCTGCAAATCGACTGGGCGGAATTCCGCGAAATCGCCGACAAAGTCGGTGCCTACCTCTTTGTCGATATGGCGCACTACGCAGGCCTGATTGCCGGCGGCGAATATCCCAACCCCGTCCCATTCTGCGACTTCGTCACCACCACCACCCACAAAACCCTGCGCGGCCCGCGCGGCGGCGTGATTTTGTGTCGTGACAACACGCATGAAAAAGCGTTGAACTCTTCCATCTTCCCAAGTCTGCAAGGCGGCCCGCTGATGCACGTCATCGCCGCCAAAGCCGTTGCGTTCAAAGAAGCCCTGCAACCTGAGTTCAAACAATACGCAAAACAGGTGAAAATCAACGCCGCAGCCATGGCGGAAGAATTGGTCAAACGCGGCTTGCGCATCGTTTCCGGCCGCACCGAAAGCCACGTTTTCCTCGTTGACCTGCAACCGATGAAAATCACCGGCAAAGCCGCCGAAGCCGCATTGGGCAAAGCAAACATCACCGTCAATAAAAACGCCATTCCGAACGACCCGGAAAAACCGTTCGTTACCTCCGGTATCCGCATCGGCTCCGCCGCCATGACCACGCGCGGCTTTAACGAAGCCGACGCCCGTGTCCTCGCCAACCTCGTTGCCGATGTTTTGGCAAATCCTGAAGACGAAGCGAATTTGGCAAACGTCCGCAAACAAATCACCGCGCTTTGCGACAAATACCCCGTTTACGGCGCGTAATCGGCTTGCCCGTTTAAGCATCTTGCAACACGGAAAGGTCGTCTGAAAATCTTGAAAAAGGGTTTTCAGACGACCTTATTTGTTTTTGACACTTGATTCTTGCAGCAGCGGGCAAAAATCCCGCATTTACCCCTTTCTTTCCGCCTGCAAACGGAGTACATTTATCCCCATTGTTAACAATTTTACGGAACACACATCATGGAGAAATTTCCCAAGTCGTCCAAGCTGGACCATGTTTGCTACGACATCCGCGGCCCGGTACACAAAAAAGCCCTGCAACTCGAAGAAGAAGGCCATAAAATCCTCAAGCTCAATATCGGCAACCCTGCGCCGTTCGGCTTTGAAGCGCCCGATGAAATCTTGGTGGACGTGATCCGCAACCTGCCGACCGCGCAGGGCTATTGCGATTCCAAAGGGCTGTATTCCGCCCGAAAGGCCATCGTTCATTACTATCAAACCAAAGGTCTGCGCGATATTTCGGTCAACGACGTTTATATCGGCAACGGCGTGTCCGAGCTGATTACCATGTCCATGCAGGCGCTTTTGAACGACGGAGACGAAATCCTGATTCCCGCGCCCGATTATCCGCTATGGACGGCAGCTGCCACTTTGGCGGGCGGTACGGTGCGCCATTATTTGTGTGACGAAGAAAACGACTGGTTTCCCAACCTTGCCGATATGGAAGCCAAAATCACGCCGAAAACCAAAGCTATCGTCGTCATCAACCCCAACAATCCGACCGGCGCGGTGTACAGCAAAGAAATCCTGCTCGAAATCGCCGAGTTGGCGCGCAAACACGGTCTGATCATCTTCGCCGATGAAATCTACGACAAAATCCTCTACGACGGCGCGGTTCACCATCACATCGCCGCGCTCGCGCCCGACCTGCTGACCATCACCTTCAACGGTCTTTCCAAAGCCTACCGCGTTGCCGGATTCCGCCAAGGTTGGATGGTGCTAAACGGCCCGAAAGAACATGCCAAAGGCTATATCGAAGGTCTCGATATGCTCGCCTCCATGCGCCTGTGTGCCAACACGCCCATGCAACACGCCATCCAAACCGCTTTGGGCGGCTATCAAAGCATCAACGAATTCATCCTGCCTGGCGGCCGCCTGCTGGAGCAGCGCAACAAAGCGTGGGAACTTGTCAACCAAATTCCCGGCATATCCTGCGTCAAGCCGATGGGGGCACTTTATATGTTCCCGAAAATCGACACCGAAATGTACGGTATCCATGACGACATGAAATTCATCTACGACCTGCTCGTGCGCGAAAAAGTCTTGTTTGTCCAAGGAACGGGGTTCAACTGGATACGCCCCGACCATTTCCGCATCGTTACCCTGCCGTACACCCACCAAATCGAAGAAGCCATGGGCAAACTCGAGCGCTTCTTGCAGACTTATCGGCAATAAGGCGGGATAACAATATGAAAAAATGCGTTGTCCTGACCGGCGCAGGGATTAGCGCCGACAGCGGGCTGCTGACTTTCCGCGACGCGGGCGGTTTGTGGGAAGGGCATAAGGTAACGGATGTCTGCACGCCCGAAGCCTTGGCGCGCAATCCCAAGCTTGTGATTGATTTTTACAACCAGCGCAGGCTTCAGGCAAATGCCGCCGAGCCGAACGCCGCGCATCTGGCGTTGGTCAAGCTGGCGCGATATTACGATGTGCACATCATCACGCAGAATGTGGACGCGCTGCACGAGAAGGCGGGCAGCAGCAAAGTATTGCACCTGCACGGCGAGCTGAACAAACTGCGCAGCACCGTCGATGAAGACGAAATCATCGAATTTACCGGCGAACAGACCGACGATGTGCGCGATAGCCAAGGCAATCCGATGCGCCCGCATATCGTGTTTTTCGGCGAGCAAGTACCGATGTTTGACGCGGCGGTCGAAGAAATGCGCGATGCGGATGTGGTCATGATTGTCGGCACGTCGATGCAGGTTTATCCGGCGGCTTCGCTGATTCATTACGCGCCGCCTGCTGCGGAACGCTATCTGGTCGATCCGAACCCGCAAGGCGTGGGCGCGGATGTCGAAGTGATTCCGAAACGCGCGGCGGAAGGCGTGCCGGCATTGGTTGAGCATTTGATTAGTCGGGCTTAAGACGGTTTGAAAATGCGGAAACGTCGTCTGAAAACGGGCAATGCTTGTTT
>CAKARM010000151.1:0-5535 GCA_916720585.1 uncultured Neisseria sp. | reverse complement strand
GATGACGCTTTTGGAAGGCAAAAGCGAAGAAGAAGTCGATGCCGTCAAACTCTCGACCCTGCACGCCTCCAAAGGCTTGGAATACCCCTACGTCTTCCTTGTCGGCTGCGAAGAGGGCATCCTGCCGCACAACGACAGCATCGAAGAAGACAACGTCGAAGAAGAACGCCGCCTGATGTACGTCGGTATCACCCGCGCCAAACGTCAACTCACTTTGACCCACTGCGTCAAACGCAAAAAACAAGGCACATGGCAGTTCCCCGAACCCAGCCGCTTCATAGACGAAATGCCGCAGGAAGACATCAAGATTTTAGGGCGCAAAGGCGGCGAACCGATTGTGAGCAAGGAAGAGGGCAGAAGCCATCTGGCGGGGATGCTGGATATGTTGGCGGCGAAAGGGAAGGGCTGAAACAAAAAATGGACAAGTAAAAGGTCGTCTGAAATAGGTTGCACATGGTACTCTTCTTTAATTTGAAGTGTTCCGGATTCCTCCTGTCAGCCTGAAAGGACAACAAATCTGTGTCAGCCTCAATAATTCAAAAGCAGCGTTGTCGAATGTAAAATACATGGCTATAATCCGCATTACAAGTTTTCCGACGGATAGCGAAAAGTCTGTCTTTCGGCTGCTCTTTTCAGTTAAGGTTTTATTAAATAATGTCTTTGTTGGTTAAGGAAAAAAAGCTAACATTTCTTAACTGTATAGAAGATTGAAAATAATGAAATTTTTTGACCGAGTGCAGTCGGAAGACTTGCCCCACTAATCGGGGATTAAGACGATACTCTCTTTGTGGACAGGAAGGTCGGGTTTGGTCGGAAGACTTGCCCCACTAATCGGGGATTAAGATGAAGACCAATCATGGTAATTTGTTTGTGTTGGTGTCGGAAGACTTGCCCCACTAATCGGGGATTAAGACGTAGAGGAGCAGGCTGTTAGAGCCAAGCCCATCAGTCGGAAGACTTGCCCCACGTATCGGGGATTAAGACTTTTGCGTTTTCCTTTTAAAACAATAGCTTATGCCGGAAGACTTGCCCCACGTATCAGGGATTAAGACAGGTTACTTTGTCTAAATCAGCCGTAACATCATGTCGGAATACTTGCCCTACGAATCGGGGATAAAAATCAAATGGTCTTGATGGTTCATCCCATCAAGGCCGTTTTTGCGTCATGCGTATTTTCAAGGTCTTTTCCATATTGAATTAAGCGCAAAACAAGACAAATAAGGTTTATCGACATAAAGAGGTCGTCTGAAAACGGGTTTAAGGGCATCTGAGGACATCAGTTTTCAGACGACCTTTCTCAGCGACTTAAGGGTCGTCTGAAACGCCCGTCCTAGCAATAAGTAGCATATTCAAACTATTTCGTTTCGGGTATAGTATCGCCTGAACAGACTTTCAGGCAGGCTGATTGGTGCGGAAGCGACGTTTTATATGTTATCCCTAAAGATTCCCGCGCCGCCAATCGTCAGCCCGCCCTAAACCGTATGATGCGACATTGCTTTGGAGAAGCGCTGAAATGTTCAAACGTCCTGAAGAAATCATCGTCCTTGTCCTTGCCGTCATTTGGGTGGTGCTGACTTATTTCATCGCCGCCTTTCTCGGCGCAGATACTTACACCATCTTCCTGATTACCGGCCTGACGCTGGTATGGGCAGGCGTATGCTTCCGCCTGTGGCAGATTAATTTGAGCCGTAATATCTGGCCGCTGTTTTTAGGCAGCTTGGTAATGTGTTGGTGGCCTTATTTGGATTGGTTCGCCATCAAAGACATCGTCGTTCCCGCTTCCGGAGGGGAGGCTATTATTCTGAACAGACCATGGTATGCAAGCTGGATCTTCAAATTTATCCTATCGCTGATTCCGGTCGTACTCGGCTACGCCTACAAATGGAAGCAGGCTAAAAAACGCCATACCGCTACGCCAAACGCCTGATATCCCAGCCTAAAACGCCGTTGACAGCAAACGGCGTTTTGCTTTTTCAGACGACCCGCATACTGTCAACGCTATCGATAAACTGCTATACTTTTCGGATAATTCGACCGATTTTTACTCAGATAAGGTCGTCTGAAAAGTACCCGACAAACGGAATAGAAATGATCAGCAAACAAGAATACCAAGCCCAAGCCGCCCAAGGCTACAACCGCATCCCGCTCGTTCAAGAACTCCTTGCCGACTTGGATACGCCGCTTTCCCTCTATCTCAAACTCGCCAACCGCCCCTATACCTACCTGCTCGAATCCGTTGTCGGCGGCGAACGTTTCGGCCGCTATTCCTTTATCGGCCTACCTTGCAGCCACTATCTCAAAGCCAGCGGCAAACATGTCGATGTTTACCAAAACGGCGAAATCGTCGAGCAACACGACGGCAATCCGCTGCCCTTTATCGAAGCCTTCCACAACCGCTTCAAAACGCCTGAAATCCCAAGCCTGCCGCGCTTTACCGGCGGATTGGTCGGCTACTTCGGTTACGAAACCATCTACAATTTCGAACACTTCGCCCACCGCCTGAAAAACACCGCCAAAGCCGACCCGCTCGGCACGCCCGACATCTTGCTGATGCTGTCGCAAGAATTGGCGGTTATCGACAATTTGAGCGGCAAAATCCACCTCATCGTTTACGCCGATCCAGCGCAGCCCGACGGCTACGAACGCGCCCGCGAACGCCTCGAAGACATCCGCACCCAGTTGCGCCAAAGCTGCGCCATCCCGCTCTCGCTCGGCAGCAAACACACCCAAGCCGTCAGCGAGTTCGGCGAAGAACCGTTCAAAGCCTGCGTCAACAAAATCAAAGACTACATCTTCGCAGGCGACTGTATGCAGGTCGTCCCCAGCCAGCGCATGAGCATGGAATTCACCGACAGCCCGCTCGCCCTCTACCGCGCCCTGCGTACGCTCAACCCTTCGCCTTATCTCTTTTACTACGATTTCGGCGATTTCCACATTGTCGGTTCCTCGCCCGAAATCCTCGTCCGCCGCGAACGCGACGACGTCATCGTCCGCCCCATCGCCGGCACGCGCCTGCGCGGCAAAACCCCCGCCGAAGACCTCGCCAACGAGCAAGACTTATTAAGCGACGCCAAAGAAATCGCCGAACACGTCATGCTTATCGATTTAGGGCGCAACGACGTCGGCCGCATCAGCAAAACGGGCGAAGTCAAAGTAACCGACAAAATGGTGATTGAAAAATACTCCCATGTGATGCACATCGTTTCCAACGTCGAAGGTCGTCTGAAAGAGGGCGTTACCAACATGGACATCCTCGCCGCCACGTTCCCCGCCGGCACACTCTCCGGCGCACCCAAAGTCCGCGCCATGGAAATCATCGAAGAAGTCGAACCCAGCAAACGCGGCATCTACGGCGGCGCCGTCGGCGTATGGGGATTCAACAACGACATGGACTTGGCGATCGCCATCCGAACCGCCGTAGTGAAAAACAACATGCTATACGTCCAAAGCGGCGCAGGCATCGTCGCCGACTCCGACCCTACCTCCGAATGGCAGGAAACACAGAACAAAGCCCGAGCAGTGGTACGCGCTGCACAGATGGTGCAGGAAGGGCTGGATAAATAAATTTCAGACGACCTTTAAAGAGGGAAGGTCGTCTGAAAATACTTAAAAGAAAGAAAAACACCCATGAGATTAAATGAAAAACAACAAAAATCCGTCAGCAAATTCCTTAGCCTGATCTTGCGTCACAGACCCGAACAGATCGGAATTACTTTGGACAAAAACGGCTGGGTGGATATTGATATCCTGCTGGCACAAGCAAATCACCCCAAGCACAACTTTACCGGCGTTGCATTGACGTACGATAATTTAATGGAAATCGTTGAAAACAATGATAAAAAACGGTTTACCGTATCAGAAGACGGTAAGCGTATTCGTGCCGCGCAAGGGCATTCCACAAAACAGGTTGACATCCAGTATTGCGCAACGACACCGCCTGATATCCTATATCACGGCACAGCGGAAAAATCGGTGCAGTCAATATTTGGTCAGGGATTGCATGCAGGTTCACGCCATTTCGTCCATCTTTCGGCAGATATCGAAACCGCAATCAAAGTCGGTTCCCGACATGGCAAACCCGTCGTATTGACCATCAATACCGCCGCCATGCTTGCCGACGGTCATCAGTTTTACCTCGCAGACAACGGAGTTTGGCTGACTGAAAACGTTCCGGCGAAGTTTATTGCCAAGTTATGAATTTAGCTTGAGTTTTTTTGTAAATCCAAATAATTGAGGAGTAAATAGATATGAGGAAATCTTCGATTCTAATTTTGACGGCTTTGACTGTACTGGTTGCTGGTTGTGACAAAATGAAGTCCGATACAAATTCTGATACAAATATCGATCAAAGTGATGTTTGTGTGGTGAGCAAAATCAATAAAGATGAAATTCAAAAATGTACGCCGGGCAAACTTATATTCCTTTCACCACAAACATGGGGTAGTGAAAAAGTTCCTATCGAATTGTCAGCATTTTTCTGCGATACCAATCATCAAGTCATCTACAACAATAGCGGTGTACTGTGTGTCTATACAGACAAACGCATGCATAAAATTAAATAGTTCGCACTTAGAAAAATCCGCCTGTAAAAATAAGGGACGGATTTTGTTTGTGAGTAACTTATTATCTGGCACATTAGTTCGCATAATGTATATTATGTTAAATTATATTGATTGATTCAAGTTTCTCAACATTCTTTATTCTTTAGTTCTATCCATCTCTCTTCGTACCCATCACAGAGCTTTCTAAAATCAGTTAAAATACACGACTTGATTTTATTTTTCTCCCTATTTCCTTATGAACATCTTATCCGTAGAAAACGCTTCCTTTGCCGTCGGCCATGTCGCCCTGCTCGACAAAACTTCCTTCCAACTCGACAGCGGCGAAAAAATCGGTTTAATCGGCCGCAACGGCACGGGTAAGTCTTCGTTTCTGAAAATCCTCGCCGGCGTGCAAAAGCTCGACGACGGGCAGATTATCGTTCAAAACAACCTCAAAATCGTTTATGTGCCGCAGGAATCGTTTTTCGACAAAGAAGCTACCGTATTCGACACCGTTGCCGAAGGTTTGGGCGAAATTCGCGATTTGCTGCGCCGTTACCACCGCGTCAGCCATGATTTGGAGCACAATTCAGACGACGTTTTATTGAAAGAACTCAACGAATTACAGCTTGAAATCGAAGCGAAGGACGGCTGGAAGCTGGATGCGGCGGTAAAGCAGACTTTGGGCGAACTCGGTTTGCCGGAAAACGAAAAAATCGGCAACCTCTCCGGCGGGCAGAAAAAACGTGTTGCCCTAGCGCAGGCTTGGGTGCAGAAGCCCGACGTATTGCTGCTGGACGAACCGACCAACCATTTGGACATCGACGCGATTATCTGGCTGGAAAACCTGCTCAAAGCGTTTGAAGGCAGTCTGGTCGTGATTACCCACGACCGCCGTTTTTTGGACAACATCGCTACGCGAATCGTCGAACTCGATCGCGGCATTCTGCGCTCCTATCCCGGCTCGTTCTCCAAATACAGCGAGAAAAAAGCG
>CAKARM010000150.1:0-5550 GCA_916720585.1 uncultured Neisseria sp. | reverse complement strand
CAAGGCACGATGGGCAAATACTATGCCCGCTTGGACGGCGAAACCGAAGAAATCGCCGAAGCCGTCGAGCAGCACTATCAGCCGCGTTTTGCCGGCGACAACCTGCCGAACGGCAAAGTCGCCACTGCCGTTGCGCTGGCCGACAAACTGGAAACCTTGGTCGGCATTTGGGGCATCGGCCTGATTCCGACCGGCGACAAAGACCCCTACGCCCTGCGCCGCGCCGCCTTGGGTATTTTGCGGATGCTGATGCAGTATGGTTTGGATGTGAACGAGCTGATTCAGACGACCTTCGACAGCTTCCCCAAAGGTTTGCTCAACGAGAAAACGCCGTCTGAAACCGCCGACTTCATGCAGGCGCGCCTTGCCGTATTGCTACAAAACGACTATCCGCAAGACATCGTTGCCGCCGTACTCTCCAAACAGCCGCGCCGTTTGGACGATTTGACCGCCAAACTGCAAGCCGTTGCCACGTTCAAACAACTGCCCGAAGCCGCCGCGCTCGCCGCCGCCAACAAACGCGTGCAAAACCTGTTGAAAAAAGCCGATGCTGCTCTGGGCGAAGTCGATGAAAGCCTGCAGCAACAAGACGAAGAAAAAGCCCTGTACGCCGCCGCGCAAAGTTTGCAGCCGAAAATTGCCGCTGCTGTTGCCGAAGGCAATTTTCAGACGGCCTTATCAGAACTGGCTTCCGTCAAACCGCAAGTCGATGCCTTCTTCGACGGCGTGATGGTAATGGCTGAAGATCCCGCCGTAAAACAAAACCGCCTGAACCTGCTGAACCGCTTGGCAGAGCAGATGAACGCGGTAGCGGATATTGCGCTCTTGAGCGAATAATATCGAGCCGTAAACAAAGGTCGTCTGAAAACGGACAAGCAGCTTTGCCCAACGTTTTCAGACGACCTTTTTGATTCTATAAATCTAATGCCATCCGTCCACGCACGAAGCCAATTCCCGCTCACATCCTTGTCTCAGCACCATACCATTCCGTGTGAGCACGGCCTATTTACTATATAATTTCGACTTTCAGCATTTTCCGCGCTTAATCATGAAACGGCTCAAACGCATCAAAACCATCCTCCGCACGCTTTACCTCTACCATCTCGCCGAGCTGTTTGTCGCGCTTGTCCGTCCGGGCTGGGCGCGAACGCTGTTGAAAATGTTGCCGCAGTCGTCTGAATTTGAAAACGAACCGCCGGCCGTCCGCCTGCGCCTTGCCCTAGAAAACCTAGGGCCGATTTTCATCAAGTTCGGACAGGTTCTCTCTACGCGCCCCGATTTGATTCCGCATGATTACGCGGTCGAATTGGCAAAGCTGCAAGACAAAGTGCCGCCGTTTGACGCGCAGCTTTCGCGGGAGCAAATCGAAAAATCGCTGGGGCAATCCATCGAAACGCTGTACGCGGAATTTGAAACCGAACCTGTCGCCAGTGCATCCATCGCCCAAGTACACAAAGCCCGCCTGCATTCGGGCGAACAAGTGGCGGTCAAAGTCTTGCGCCCCAACCTTCTGCCCGTGATTGAACAAGATTTGTCGCTGATGCGTTTCGGCGCGGCTTGGGTTGAGCGTCTGTTTGCCGACGGCAAACGTTTGAAACCGCGCGAAGTAGTGGCGGAATTCGATAAATATCTGCACGACGAGTTGGACTTGATGCGCGAAGCCGCCAATGCCAGCCAGCTCGGTCGCAATTTCCAAAACAGCGATATGCTGATTGTGCCCAAGGTGTTTTACGACTACTGCACCAGCGACGTGCTGACCATCGAATGGATGGACGGTACGCCGGTATCAGATATCGCCAAACTCAAAGCCGACGGCATCGATTTGCACAAACTTGCCGATTACGGCGTGGAAATCTTCTTCACGCAAGTCTTCCGAGACGGCTTTTTCCATGCAGACATGCACCCCGGCAACATTCTGGTCGCCGCCGACAACCGCTACATCGCCCTCGACTTCGGTATTGTCGGCACGCTGACCGACTACGACAAGCGCTATCTCGCCATCAACTTCCTCGCCTTTTTCAACCGCGATTACCACCGCGTCGCCACCGCCCACATCGAATCAGGCTGGGTGCCCGCCGACACGCGCGCGGAAGAATTGGAAGCTGCCGTCCGCGCCGTGTGCGAACCGGTGTTCAACAAACCGATTTCGCAAATTTCCTTCGGTTTGGTGCTGATGCGCCTGTTTGAAGTCAGCCGCCGCTTCAACGTCGAAATCCAGCCGCAACTTGTTTTGCTGCAAAAAACGCTGCTCAACATCGAAGGCTTGGGACGGCAGCTTGATCCCGATTTGGACCTGTGGAAAACCGCCAAACCGTTTTTGGTGAAATGGATGAACGAACAGGTCGGCCCCAAAGCCCTTTGGCGCAACCTCAAAAACGAAGCCCCCGACTGGGCGCAAATCATCCCTTCCCTACCCCGCAAAATCAGCGCGCTGGTTGACGAAAACCGCCAACAGGAAATGCGCGATGCCTATATCCATTTGGTCAAAGTGCAGCAGCGGCAAAGCATGTGGCTGGGCGTGATTGCGATTGTGTTGCTGCTGATTTTGCTGTTTGATTAAAAATCTATATACACAAAAGGTCGTCTGAAAACGAAATAGTGGTTTTAGAAAAAATCGCTATCCGCATTTTCAGACGACCTTTTATTATGAATTTGCATAAAACGCACACCTCAACCGTAGCGTGGGCTCCGCCCACGAAAATTGGATATTTTGCCCATCGCCAAAAAACAGAATAGACCGATATATTTCTCGCGGGCAAAGTCCACGCTACTTTTCTACTCGTTACCAAGGTCGTCTGAAAACACGGATTGCAGCCAGGCAAACCCGCTATGACCGTTTTCAGACGACCTTTATTATGGGTTTGAATAAAACACCCGCCGCAGCCGTAGCGTGGGCTCCGCCCACGAAAATCAGGATATTTTGCTACTCGCCCCAAGCAAAATAGACCGATATATTTCTCGCAGGCAACGCCCACGCTACCTTGTCCCTTCATCATCGAGGTCGTCTGAAAACGCCAACCGTTCCCACCGCATAAAACTGCGCTTTTCAGACGACCTTTGCAGTTTTTGAGTCATTCCCCGATATGCTATAATCCGCCGTTAAACTTTTATCTTTTCAGGAAAAACCATGAGCTTGAAATGCGGCATCGTCGGCCTGCCCAACGTCGGCAAATCCACCCTCTTTAACGCGCTGACCCAATCGGGCATCGAAGCGGCGAACTATCCCTTCTGCACCATCGAACCCAACGTCGGCATCGTCGAAGTGCCCGACCCGCGCATGGCGGAGCTGGCAAAAATCGTCAACCCACAAAAAATGCAGCCCGCCATCGTCGAGTTCGTCGATATTGCCGGTTTGGTTGCAGGTGCAAGCAAAGGCGAAGGCTTGGGCAACCAGTTCCTCGCCAACATCCGCGAAACCGACGCCATCGTCAACGTCGTGCGCTGCTTTGACGACGACAACATCGTCCACGTTTCCGGCAAAGTCGATCCGATTGCCGACATCGAAACCATCGGCACCGAATTGGCACTTGCCGATCTCGCCAGCGTCGAAAAAGCCATCGTCCGCGAAGAGAAACGCGCCCGCTCAGGCGACAAAGACGCGCAAAAACTGGTCGAACTGTGCAAAAAACTGCTGCCGCATCTGGACGAAGGCAAACCCGTCCGCTCCTTCGGTTTGGACGCAGAAGAACTCGCCATGCTCAAACCGCTGTTCCTGCTCACCGCCAAACCCGCCATGTACGTCGGCAACGTTGCCGAAGACGGTTTTGAAAACAATCCGCACCTCGACCGCCTGAAAGAATTGGCTGAAAAAGAAAACGCCCCCGTCGTTGCCGTTTGCGCCGCGATGGAGAGCGAAATCGCCGAATTGGAAGACGACGAAAAAGCCGAATTCCTCGCCGAAATGGGCTTGGAAGAACCCGGTCTGAACCGCCTGATCCGCGCGGGCTACGACCTCTTGGGCCTGCAAACCTACTTCACCGCCGGCGTCAAAGAAGTCCGCGCCTGGACCATCCACAAAGGCGACACCGCCCCACAAGCCGCCGGCGTCATCCACACCGACTTCGAACGCGGCTTCATCCGCGCCCAAGTCATTTCCTACGACGATTTTGTCTCACTCGGCGGCGAAGCCAAAGCCAAAGAAGCCGGCAAAATGCGCGTGGAAGGCAAGGAATATGTCGTACAGGACGGGGATGTGATGCACTTCTTGTTTAATGTGTAAAACATAAAAATAGGTCAGGTCGCCTTAACGATATATTTTATTTTTCAGGCGACCTTCTAATCAAACTTTTAAAATAAATCCCAGCTGATCATGAGAAAAAGAAATGCAAACAGCCTACTATTAAGAACAATCACACGTTTGCTTCAAAAAAATAACAAAAACAATAACAACCCAGACAACCTTTCCAAATGGACTACTATAATATCTTGTCTTACTGGAATAATATCTCTCATTATTGCATTAATCTCAGCATATTACTCATATAAAGCAATCCAAACATCAACTGAACATAATAAGAAATCCATACAACCTTTACTAGTTCTATACCCTAAAGGAGAAAAAGATACGCAAACATATGGCATTTATCTATCCAATCATGGATTAGGTCCAGCTAGGATAACTGACATTAAACTCAATGGAAAATCTTATTCAAAAATACTAAATGAGCAATGGCTTGAACTATTTTATGAGGCTCAACTAACGGCTTCAGTCTCTCCGAAGCAATCAGAATTAAAATTAACGGAAAAAAATTCTTGTAAACAACAATTCTTCAACAACATTCTGCAATCAAATATAAATTCAATAAAACAATCAAATAATAGTGAATTAACAAAATGGCAAGAAATAAATCAATTAATTGGTTTTAAAGATTTTTTTATAAAATCGTGTGAAAACCCAACTGCAGCTCAAAACGCATTATCTTTTTGGCAATGTTTAAAAACTGGATCTCTAGAGAAAAACTCCATAATTTCGAAAGATACTGAAACCATATTAGAAGTACAGCATATAAGATTAAATGATAAAAAATGTACTACTGAAATGATCAGTTTTTCAAAATGGCTTATCCTTAATAACTTTACAATAGAATATGAATCCCCATTATATGAAGATAGCTTTCTGAAAGGCATTGCTGAAATTCGTAAATTTTAACATTATTCAAAGATAGTGAATTTTTTTGCACATTACCAAATCTATCCCAAATGGAAATATAATGAAATCAGTTATCCAAGACCTACAATCGCGCGGCCTTATCGCGCAAACGACCGACATCGAAGCCTTAGACGCTTTGTTGAACGAACAAAAAATCTCCCTCTACTGCGGTTTCGACCCGACAGCTGACAGCCTGCATATCGGCCATTTGCTGCCCGTATTGGCATTGCGCCGTTTCCAACAGGCGGGGCATACGCCGATCGCTTTGGTGGGCGGTGCGACCGGTATGATCGGCGACCCCAGCTTCAAAGCGGTGGAGCGCAGCTTGAATTCCGCTGAAACCGTTGCAGGCTGGGTAGAAAGCATCCGCAACCAACTGAAACCGTTTTTGAGCTTTGAAG